>JBKKDH010000198.1:0-2903 GCA_046708445.1 Arthrobacter sp. | reverse complement strand
ACGCATCAGGGCCGCCCCGAGTCCGGTACCGTGCATCCGCCTCAGCGTGTAGATCGAATACAGCTCAAGCTCTTGGGGACCGTCCTCGTCGCGGCCCGGACCGGCGTCGGCCAATCCCACCACCTCGCCGCCGGCATCCATGGCGATGATCCGCGGGTCCTCCACATCCAGGTGCGGCCGCCGCCGTTCCACGCGTTCCGGAATGCTGGCCCGGCGGGCGCGGAAGAACCCCGGCGACAGCAGGTGCGCGTAGCACTCCTCATGGGCCAGCGTGTGCATCCGCACCACCGCTTCGGCGTCGTCCGGGGTGGCCTGGCGGAGCTGAAAGTCCATGACCCCAGCCTAATCCCGGCGCAGGTCGCCCGGTGAGGGGTCAGCCGGCTGGCGCCTCGGCCAGTGAGAGACTGTTGCCGTCCGGGTCAAGCACGACGACGTGACGCACACCGTTGCCATAGGTTTCCACCGGCTCGTGGTCAACGCCGTGGGCAGCGAGGCGCGCCAGGATGTCATCAAGGCCTTCCACTCCGAGGGTCAGCAACGCGCCGCCAGCACGGTCGGCCGAGCCCATGCCGCAAATTCCTAGCCCTTCACCCAGCCGACCTTCCGGAGCCAGCCGGTCACGATGGGCAGGACCACTGAGCTGTGCATCGCACCAAGGTGGTCGAGCCCGGGCAGGACCTGCACATCCCAGCCGGCGGCAATGAGATCATCCCGGTGCCTGGCCAGGGGTTCACCGATCCGAACCTGGACGCCGCCCCATTGCGGGCTGTAGTCGATCTGGTCGTCGGCCCCGGCGAACGCGAGCCTCGGCAGGTCACCCCGCACCGCGGCGACGGAGTCGTCGAAGTCCTGGAGTGCTTCGTACAGGGTGACGAACTGTCGCGTTTGCGCCTCGGTGGCCTGGACGGCGGCGGAGTCCCAGTCTCCCGGCTCGGCGTCGTCGATTGGAACCCAGGCAGGGTCCGGTTCCTGCGTGGACATCGCGTGCGCGGCGCGCGTCACCGCCAGCATGCTCCGGTAGGGTCCGTCCAGGGGTGGGAAGCCGCCCATGGCCAGGGCCCGGAGACGGTCGGTGCGCAGGGACAGTTGGAGTCCGCTGAGCGCAAGCCAGGAGTAGCCGTAGTAGCCGAAGAAATCGGCCCCCGCCGCGTCTGCAATGGCCAGCAGGTCAGCGGCGAGGTTGTCCGGGGTGAGCGTCTCCGCCGCCGGCTGCGCCATCCGGTGGCCCTCGTAATCAGCCACGATCACTCGGTTTGAGGCGGACAACCCGCGGACCAAAGTTGGCCCGAGGTCAGGGTCCCCGCCCCATTTACGCATGGTCTCGGCCGCTGCCGGTTCAAACGGCTCCAGCCGGGCCGGCAGCAGCAGCGCGGGCCCCTCGCCGTGGATGGTAATGGGGATGATCGACCCGTCATGGATGACGGCCTCTGCGGTTTCAGCCATATTGACCCCTCACCTTTCAGGCGGTGTTAGTGGCCCGATTCTTCCGGCGTTTCTTTGCCCTAACCAGGCTCTTGACGCTGAGTGGGATGGTAATTCCCCAGAAGATCAAAGTCAGAATACCGCCCGCCCCAGTCAGGAAGTCGCCGTCGCTCTCGAATCCGAGCACGGTGGCGTCCTCCGGGTCGGATTCCCGGTACGCCACCGTGACCTCCTCGCCAACTACGGGATGCAGGTCATGGTCCACCGGGACCTCGATGGAGTGGAACCGCCCGTCGACGGACTGAAACTCAACGTCGATGTCGCGTTTGGAGGCTTGGCGCGCATCGTTGAAATCGACGATCGTTCCCGTCGCACGTTCACCGGTCCGCACCAGCTCTGCGTCGGCGCTGCTCAGGTGTGTGCCAATTCCGATCAGCACCGGGCCGAGGGCCAACAAGAGCAGCACAATCGCGATGTTCGCCACCACTCCCCACACACTTTTGGGCTTACGGGTCACAATGGCGTTCGGCGAGGTCACGCACCCATTCTGCCGCAGCGCCGGTCAGCCAGTGACCGCGGGAACCAGCGATCCACGGAGCCATTCCTCAACTTCCCGCTGCGAACGCAGCCTGACGACGACGATGTGCGGGTATTCGCTGACGAACTTCGGCATCAGCTCGGTGTACTTCCGCCGCGTCCTGATCGCCCAGCGGACAATGTGGTCACGGTCCGTGAAGAACGTCCTCAGCGGCGCCTCACGGTTGCCGTTCCACAGTTCCTCGCGGCGCATCCGACGGCGGACGGTCCGCCTCAGCACGCGCGGCAACGTTACACGGGCAAAGGGAAAGTCGAGCCATACAAGGAGGTCCGCGCGCTCCGCAAGCAATGCCCGCGCGGCGTCGTACTGCCACTCGGTGGTCCAGGCGTCGGCGCTGATGAACGAGCGCACGTCGGCGACAAACTCCGGCCGCGGAGTCCAGCCCGGCCCATGGAAGATCGCGTCAATCTCCAGGTGCGGACCTCCCGTAATGGCGGCAATCCGCCCGGCCAGCGTCGTCTTGCCGGCACCCGACACACCGGCCACGAGCACACGCTTTGGCCGGCTCGGAAGAGGGTCGTCATGGGAACGCATGAATCGACCCTAGTACCGGACGCCGGCTCCTCTCGACGCCTGTAGTCCACGGCCGCGGCCCTTGCTAGGCTCCGAGCATGGCTTCCCTGCCCCTGGCTTCAGTCGAAGACGTTATCCATCAACCAGCGCGCGTCCAGTTCGGCGTGTTCCTGGATGAGCACCGCACCGCACTCAACGACTGTCTTAACGGACTGACCGAGGAGCAGGCCCGGCGGTCGCTTGTCCCTTCCCGCACCACGCTGCTGGGCCTGGTGAAGCATGCGACCTTCGTCGAAAAGGTCTGGTTCGACGAGGCCATCACGTGCCGGCCACGCGGGGAGATTGGTATCCCGGCGACACCGGACGAGTC
>JBKKDH010000197.1:0-2892 GCA_046708445.1 Arthrobacter sp. | reverse complement strand
GCCAGAACCCGCAGTCCAGCGAGGACGTGGCCAAGGATGTCATCAAGGCGCTGGGCTAGTCCCACCCTGCAGGCAGAGAAGGGGCCCGATCTGGTGACCGGGCCCCTTCTCTGCGGCGCACGTCCTTGGGCGCCGCCGCTGTAAGCGCTACTTCAGCTTGAAGTTGGCGCTGATCGAGGAACCGTCCTTTGCTGTCATTGTGAGCTTGTAGCAGCTGCCTGGGCTTGTGGGCGTCTTCCAGTTGTAGATGAACTGGCCGGCTATGGCGTCGTAGCGGAGGTATGTGTTGCCCGTGGCCGTCAGTTCGATGTCATCGACGTTCTGAAGCGAGCACTGGATCGGGGCCGCCTTGAGGCTGGATACAGCACTGAGGTCCGTCAGCTCCCGGTCACCCGCGAAGATCTCGAACTTGGCCGGTACCGTGCTGCCGCCCTTCACCGTGTTCAGGACACCGCCCATGTCGATCGGCTGGTAGAAGCCCTTCAGCGTCCAGGCCTTGACTTCGTAGGAGTGGGTAACGGTGGTGGTGTTGCCGGCGAGGTCTGTGGCCGTGGCTCGCAACTCGTGAACGCCGTTTTCCGTGCCATAGCCTGTCACCACGCACGCTCCACGCACGCCGGACAGAGAATCCGAGGCCGAGCAGGTCGGCTGCGCGGGCGTCGACCCGTAGTAGCCGTCCGCGATGACCGAATCGAAGGTCACCGCTGGGGCCGTCTTGTCAATCTTGAGCGTGGTCGAGTCTGCGCCGGCAGGACGGACGTTGCCGGCGAGGTCCTTGAACTCGGGGCTTAGGACGGTCACCGATTTCCCTTCGTCCGACGCCTTCACGGTCTTCGTCGCGGCAGCAGGTCCCGAGACGAGGTCGGTGGCCCCGAAGGTGACCTCAACATCTGTGTTGTACCAGCCGTCGCCGTTGGCTGCGGGGCTCGTGGCCACGTAACCGACCGTCGGTGCGGTCCGGTCAATCTTGAAGGACTGCGAACTGGCCCCGGCAGGGGTGATGTTGCCTGCGTTGTCTACGAATACCGGGCTGAGCACCTTAACTTCAGCTCCCTCCCCGCTGGAGTACACCGTTCGCGAGGAAGTCAGGAGTCCCGAGGTCGCATCCGTTGCCGTGAAGCGGGCCCCGACGTCGCTCACGTACCAATCGTTCTCCCCCAGGGTGCCCGAGGCCACACCGTCATAGCCAACGGCCGGTGCCGTCTTGTCGATCTTGAACGACCGTGAAAGGGTGCCGGCAGGCGTGGTGTTGCCTGCGTTGTCCGTAAATGCAGGACTTTGGACGGTTACTGTTTCGCCTTCCCCGGACGAGGTCACTGTCTGCGTTGCGCTGAGGGGCCCGGAGGTGAGGTCCGTTGCCTTGAAGCTGGCCTGGACATCCGAGGTGTACCACCCGCCAAAGCCAACGGTTCCGGTCTCTGTGTCGTAGCTGACGCTCGGCGCCGTCTTGTCGATCTTGAACGACTGGGAAATGGTTCCGTCGGGCACAGTATTGCCCGCGTTGTCCGTAAATGCAGGACTTAAGACCCTTACGTCAGCACCCTCGCCGCTGGAGGGCACCTCCTGGGAGGAAGTGGCCAGTCCGGACGTCGCATCTGTTGCCATGAAGCGGGCCAGGACATCGGAGGTGTACCAATTGTCGTTGCCTGCCGTTCCTGTCGCGTCCGCGTAGCTCACCGTGGGTGCCGTGCCATCTTTTTTGAGGTTGACGGTGACCGTCTCAGAGGTTCCTCCGCCACTAGTGGCGGTACAGCTAAAGTCCTCCGCGACCTGGTCTGCGGTGATGTTCTGGTCCAGGCAGCCCGTCAGCTTCAGGGTGCTGAAAGAATCGCCTTCAGTTACTGTCCAGTCCAGCGCGACTGCACTTTTGTACCAGTCATTTGAGCCGTCCGGGGACGTGGGAGAAAGAGTGTAGGAGATCACCGGAGCTGTCCCGTCGGTGATCCCGTACGTGACGGAGCTAGTCTCGGTCAGGCCGCCTCTGTCCGTGTAGCTGCAAGACGCTGTCTGGGTTCCGATGCCGTTGCTGGCATCCGGCCCTGAAGGTGCCCCGAGCGTGGCGTTGAACGAACTCGCACCATCTTCCTTGTCTGCAACATTACAGACGGCGGTGGGGACGGACCCCTTAGGGTACAAGCTGCCGGGCGTTACGCCGGAAATGTTCACGATGGGTGCAGTGTTAGAAGGGGCTGGAGCCACCACCGTCACGCCGAAGTTGACCGGCGTTACGTCGTAGGGTTCGCCCGTAGTGTTGGCCCCGGGCGCGGCAACGATGTTGGTGGTGCCAAGTCCCTTGGGCGTAACGGTGACAGTGATCTCCTCACCACAGCTCCTGAAGGTCGCCGTCGCAGGAGATACTGTCGCTACAGCCGGATCGCTGGATACTAGGCCGAGGCTGATCGCTTCCGAGCCCTGAATCGTGCAGCCATTCGTGCCGTAATCGGGCAGTTTAACGACGTACAGCCGGGTTGTGCCGTTTAAACCACCGAGATTCAACGTCATGGCCTCCGCGACGGTGTCCACCGTGGTATCCAGCCTGTTAGCGATGGCGTCTGCGTATGCCACCCCGCCTCCGGCCACCACCAGAGTCCCCGCCGCAACCACCGCGGCCACCCGGGTGCTCGTGCGCCTCAGCAGGCTCCTATCCCCAGCAGTAGTTGTCCCACCTGGTGAATTCATCATGTGCGTCTCCCTAAGACCATGTGCCCACCGCGGGCGCAACGTACTTCAAGGTACGGGCTGATGGGGGGTCAGCACACGCGTAATCCCACACCTGTCTTTGGTCCTTGAGTACTCGTTTTCTCGCACCTCTTGACAGGAACTACTTGGTTTGGGTCCTGTGGCCAAGCCCGAATGTGACCGCCGCGGACGCCCGGTTAACCGCGGTTACGC
>JBKKDH010000196.1:0-2508 GCA_046708445.1 Arthrobacter sp. | reverse complement strand
GTGTCACTCCTTCGGGTGCAGCCTTTCCGCGGTGTCCGTGGCCCAGGAGTTCGAGGATCTGGACGTGGTATTCCGGTTCGAGGAATTCACGGAGCGGCCCCCACATCGACCCGTCGAGGCCGACTCCGTGAATGAGTGCGATGCGGGCGCGGCTCACAGGCAGTCGCCTACTTCGCTTCGGTGGAGAAAGCTGCGAGGCGCTGCTGGGGACGTCCCTGGGCGGCGGCGGCGAGGGCGATCACGATTTCGTCGGCGTGGGGTGCATCGTTGATCCGGACCTCGATGCTCTGGTGGTGGGAGCGGATGGTCGCGTCGGTGATGTGCTTGAGCGGAATATCAAACACCACACCGGCCGGGCCGCGCTTTTCCACGGCCGGCAGGAGCGTGGTGGCGTTCGCGGCGTCGCGGAAGTGGTTTCCAAAGGCAAGGGTGTGGATGAGTCCGGACCCGTGCTCGATTTCGCCGTTCAGGCCCACAATGGCCGCTTTGCCGTACGCCTCGGCGGGGGCGCCGAGAGCTTCGAGTACCCGGGGAGCCAGCAGCGCGCCGATGTCGGAGGCGTTGCCATCGATCCCGGCGGACAGGTCCTCGACGAATCCCTGGCCTGCCCACGGGTTTTTGACGATGGCGGCGACGACGGCGACCCGTGCGTTCGGGGTGACCTCCCGGCCGCCTTCGATCAGGACGTCTTCGGTGAAGGTTACGATTTTGCGGATGCTCATGAAATCAGTTCTCCTAGGGTGTCTGCTTTGACGACGGGGTCCGTGAGCCGGTCCCCGATGCGTGAGTGGGGGCGGGGTCCGGTGGATGCGCCGAGGGCGACGACGATCTCGCCGGGGCGGGGCGCGTCACCGATGCGTGTGGTGATGGTCTGGTAGTGCGTGCGGGTGGCGGCGGCGTTCTTGTGCCAGAGCGGCACAACAAGGGACGCTCCGGCGTCGGCGCGGTCATCGGCAAAGCAAATGATGGATTCCCCGTCGAAGTATTCGCGGACGAGGTTGCCGAAGAATGGCGTGTGAATGAGGGCTGCGCCGTGCTCAATCTCTCCATCCGTGCCGACTATCGCTGCCTTGCCGAAGGCCTGGATGGCGTCCACGCCGCCGAGTTCCTTGGCCAGCACGTCGGTCAGTCTGCGTGCCAGCACCGGGGCCATCCGGATGACTTCCTCGTTAAGGTCATCCGTGGCCTTTCCGCCCAGCCAAGGGTTGGCGACCACTGCCGCTGCCGTCGCGCGGACGGCGGGCACTGCCGGGGAGAGGCCGTTTTCGAGCAGGATTTCCTCGCTGTAATAGACAATCTTGCGGATGGAATAGCGCATGAGTAGCTCCTGGCAGTAGTTGAAGAGAGAGGGCTTTTCAGCCGTTGGCTTGGTGTTGCTCCGTTGCGACTTCGCGCGCCGACGTGACGACGTGGTCCCGCATCGCCCACTCCGCGCCCATGGCATCTTTGGCCTGAATCATGGCCACGACCTTCCGGTGCTCTTCAACGGAACGCGCAATGCGTCCCGGATGCGCCACGGTGGTCGCCACCAGGCGCCGGTAGTACGCAAGCTGGTTCATAAGGGTCCGGTATTGCTCAGCCAGCTTGCGGTGGTCGCTGCCATCGACAATAAGCTGGTGGAACTCGTGGACAAGCCGGGCGTAAGTTTCGGAGTCGCCGTTCCGCGCCGCCTCTTCCGACGCTTCAATGTTGGCTTCAAGCTTTTCCAGTTCCGGTACGGGACCGCGGCGCGCCATCAGGCCGGCGGCGAGGCCTTCCAGGATCTCTTTGAGCTGGAACATCTCGACGATTTCCCGCCGGCTTGGCTCGCGCACGAAGGTCCCTACTTTTGGCCTGATCTCCACGAGCCCTTCGGCCTGCAGCTGCTTCAGAGCCTCCCGGATGGGAGTGCGGCTGACATTGAATTCCTCGGCCAGGCTCGTCTCGCTGAGCGCTGTTTCGGCCGGATAATCACCGCTGAGGACCACTTGGCGGAGCCTGTCCAGCAGTGGCGGCAATGGCAGCTGGACGATTTCACTGGCTGAGGACTTCTTCGAACTCTGTTGCATGGTAGATCACGCTACATGACGGTTTTCGAATACGTCAAGAGCTTGTATGCAACAGATTCCTCGGCTATCGCAATCGACGTCTTGCTCCCTAGAACACGGGAAATTCACAACGAGTTGTGAGTCGACTCACGGTAATTCGATGCTTGCTATTGACCTGCGTCACATTAAGGATCTACCGTCTGTTGTATGGAACAGACATCCACCAGCGTTCCGCCAGCGCCCGTCGAGGCCCTCAGCGACGCCCCCTCCCAAGATTCCCGCCCCCAGCGCGTCGGATCCGTGTTCTGGATCTCCCTGGGTCTCATCGCCGCCTTCGTTATCTGGGCAACGGCCTTTACCGACCACCTCAACACCACCATGACAGCCGCCCTGAACTGGGTGACAGGTTCTGTCGGTTGGGGTTACCTGGCGGTTACCCTTGGCCTCATCGGCCTTCTTGTGTACATCACGTGCAGCCGCT
>JBKKDH010000195.1:0-10395 GCA_046708445.1 Arthrobacter sp. | reverse complement strand
GCTCAACGCCGGACTCGGTCTCCATGCTCTGCGCGCCAAGGCGCATACCCCGCAGGCTGCGATCGCTCATGTTTTCTCCCTCTGGTCGGTTCGCGGAGCAAGGCCCCACGCTAGCCGGGGGCGGTATGCGCCGCCGGACTACTGTGTGCACTGTGCTGCATCAATAGATTCAACGCATTGCGAAGCTTTCTTGTTCCGTCGGTTCTTACCGGACCGGACAAATATTCAATTATACGGGTTTCGGGGACCTGTCACCAAACGGATGGGGATCCGCACCAAAGCACGGATCCCCATCAACAGGTGGTGTGTCGGGTCAGGACCCTGGCTGCTTGGCGGCTACCTCGTCGAACAAACCGCCGCTGGCCTGCGGGTCAGGATTGGTGCCGCCGAGGGCGTTCCCGATTCCCTTCAGTGCTTCGCCGACTTCACTGGGGATAATCCACAGTTTGTTGGAGCTTCCCTCAGCCAGCTTAGGCAGGGTCTGGAGGTATTGGTAGGCCAAAAGCTTCTGGTCGGGATTGCCCTTGTGGATGGCGTCAAAGACCTTCTGAATGGCCTGCGCCTCACCGTCGGCACGAAGGATCGCCGCCTTGGCGTCACCCTCTGCGGCCAGGATGGATGCCTGGCGCTGGCCTTCGGCGGTGAGGATCGCGGACTGCTTGGTGCCTTCCGCGGTGAGGATGGCAGCGCGGCGGTCGCGTTCGGCCCGCATCTGCTTTTCCATGGAGTCCTGGATGGAGTGCGGCGGATCAATGGCCTTCAGCTCAACGCGCGAGACCCGGATGCCCCATCGGCCGGTTGCCTCATCCAGTACACCGCGCAGCTGGCCGTTGATCTGGTCGCGGGAGGTAAGGGCCTCTTCCAGGTTCAGACCACCCACGACGTTTCGCAGCGTGGTGGTGGTCAGCTGCTCAACGGCCTGGATGTAGTTTGCGATCTCGTACGTTGCGGCGCGCGGATCGGTGACCTGGAAATAAACCACGGTATCGATGGATACCACCAGGTTGTCCTCGGTGATAACCGGCTGAGGCGGGAATGACACCACCTGTTCCCGGAGGTCAAGGAGCGGCAGGAGGCGGTCCACGAAGGGAATCAGGATGGTCAGGCCGGGGTTCAGCGTCCGCTGGTACTTACCGAGCCGTTCCACAACACCCGCCCGTGCCTGCGGGATGATGCGCACCGAGCGGACCAAAACAATTATTACGAACACGATCAGGACCACCAGCACGATGGCTACTGCGGCTCCGCCTGCGTTATCCATACATCTCCTCTTATCCCCAGTTGTTATTGAAGCTGTAGCTAGGCCGGGCCGGCAGGTTCCGGCTGGGCTGCGACCACCGCGGTGGCGCCGTCAATTGCCGAAACCACTACCTTCTGGCCGGCCGCCAGGACTCCGGCAGCCGAGCGGGCGGTCCAGACGTCGCCGCCGATCTTGACAAGGCCCCCGGTGGAACTGACGGGTTCCATCACCAATGCCTGCTCTCCGATGAGACGGTCAACGTTGGTGCGCTGTTCGCTGGGCCCCATTTTCAGGTGCGTGAGTGCCACAGGCCGCACGAAGGCGATCATCAGCAGTGACACCACACAGAAGACCACGATTTGCAGCCAGAGGTCGGCACCGGCAAAGTCTGCGACCAGGGCAGCGAGCGTGCCGCCGCCAAGCATGATGAAGAACAGGTCAAGCGTGATCATTTCGATCACGGCAAAAGCGAGGAAGGCGGTGAGCCACAGTGCCCACCAGTTTTCGCCAAGCCACTCAAACATTCCGTCCCCCTTCGACAGCTTCGGTCGCGCGGCGTGCAACGACGGCAGGCCCTCAGTACTGTCCTCCAATCGTAGTCCGAAGGGCTGCAGGTCGGCAGATCGGCGGGACATTCACGGGGATAGTGGCCAAGTCGTTACCGCAGCTGAACAGCAAGGCGGAAGACGCTAATGCGGAACCGCGCCTCCACGGCGGTGCTGGATTCCACGGCGGCCAGTCGTGCCGCGAGCGCGGCCCGGTCCAGGTGATGGCCGGCCGGACCCATGTAGGCGAGGTCGGCAACTTCACGGGCTGAGAGCACCAGCGGAATGTCGAGGTCGTGGACCGCTTCGACACTGAACTGCGCAGACATCGCGTCAACGAGCCTGTCGTCCTTGCCTGGCTCGATCCCAAGCATCCCCGCCTGCTCAGCTATGGCTGACAGGTGGCCTGCCCTGGGCGTGACGACCACCAGATGACCGCCGGGCCGAAGGACACGGGCGAATTCCGACGGATTGCGGGGCGCAAAAATCACCGTCACGACGTCGACAGCATCGTCCCCTACAGGCAGCGGCTGCCACACGTCGCAGACCAGATTGACCGCTTCAGGGTTGAGCCGGGCCGCCCGTCTCAGGGCGAACTTTGAGATGTCCAGGCCGATGGCCGTGACCTGGGCTGACGCTGCCTCGGCCGTATCAAGCACTACGCGCAGGTAGTGGCCCGTGCCCGTGCCCGAGTCCAGCACGGTCGCCGCTTTCGCGGGCAGGAGGGGAACGACGGCGGCAGCAACGGCGTCGGCCAGCGGACGGTAGTGACCGCTCTCCAGAAAGCTGACGCGGGCGGCCACCATTTCGGCGGTATCGGCCTCGAATGCGGTGCCTTTCCCAACAAGGAGATTGAAGTACCCCTGCCTGGCGGCGTCGAAGCTGTGTCCCGCGGCGCACACCAGAACCTTTCCCGGAACTGCCATTCCGGCGTCGCCGGCCATATCGAGTGGCGAGCGGCAAACGGGGCAGCGCAGCGCCAGCGCAGGGGAGGAAGGCATGTCCACCATCTTAGGGCGGCTGACCGGGCAGGCACCTCCCGCGACCAGCCAGCCTGCTTCTCCCGCGGAGGGGCACACGTTAGGCTCACGTGGGTGAAGCCAGAACACCTCCCGCTGTTGAACGCCGTATCGGCTCCCGCCGTCCACCCTGACGGGAGCCGGGCCGCAGTTTCTGTCATCAGACCCGATTTCAACGCCGACGCGTATGTGGGACAGCTGTGGAACGTTCCCTTGGATCCCGGACTCATGCCGCGCCGGATTACCCGCGGCTTCAAGGATTCGGCACCTGCCTTTTCTCCGGATGGCCTGGCCTTGGCCTTCCTTCGCGCGACCGGGCCGTCCGCGAAACCGCAATTGTTTGTTGTGGAAGCCGGCGGCGGTGAACCGCGGGCACTGACGGACCGGCTCCTGGGCGTCGACGGCTTCTCCTGGTCGCCCGATTCCCGGCGGATTGTCTTCAGCTCCCGGGAACCGGCCGCAGGCCGCTACGGTACCTGGGAGAACGTGGGACACGCCGCAGAGGATCCGCGGCTTGTCACCGACTACCAGTACCGGCTCAACGGCGTGGGGTACACCAAGGACAAACCCGCCCAGCTTTTTGTGCTGGATGTCCCGGAGTTCGGCGAAGAACCTCGGGTGGTTCCCCGTGGACGTGCCCAGCAGGGCCACGGACCGGCTGGCGACGTCCCCGTGTCCCGGCAGTTGACCTCCGCCGCCAACGACCATGAGAGCGCGGCATTCAGTGCTGACGGCGCCTCTGTCTACTTTGTCTCCGCACCGCCTGGCACCGACGAATCCCTGGAGATGGGCATCTACCGTGTCCCGTCCGGAGGAGGGGAACCGCTGAGGGTGGAACCCGACGGATCGCCGCGGCAGACCGTCCAGCACGTCCGGCAGTCCAGGGACGGCAGGTGGCTGTTCTTTATCGCCACGGGACTCGGTGAATCCGGTACGGACTTTGTGGCCCGCAACGCGGTCCTGTACTGCATGCCCACCGAGGGCGGCGAAGCAACGGCGCTGACGGACCCGGACATCATGGATGTTGCCTGCCCCGGCGACCGGATCGAACTGCGCGGAGCGGCAGGAGCCATCGTGCTGAACAACGCCCAGGGCACCGTGGAACTCCTGGAGCTGCATGCCACAGGCGACCATGCGCTGCTGGTTCATGGGGAAAAGGTTGTCACGGGAGCCGCCTGGGCCGGCGGATCCATGCTTGTCTCCTTCAGCGACCCTTCCACCGCCGGCGACCTGGCCGTCCTCGAGGACGGGCAATTGCGGCTCCTCACTGACTTCTCGGCAACACTCAGGGTGCAGTCCGACGTCATTGTTCCGCAGGAGCTGACGTTCGCTTCGGCGGACGGATATCCAGTACACGGCTGGCTGGTCAGGCCTGCCGGCAAGGGACCCCATCCTGTCCTCCTGTCCGTCCACGGCGGGCCGTTCGCCCAGTACACGGTGGCCCTTCATGATGAAGCCCAGGTCTATGCGGGTGCCGGGTATGCGGTGCTGATGTGCAACCCGCGGGGCTCCGCAGGGTATGGCCAGGACCACGGACGTGCCATCAAAGGGGCCCTGGGCACCCTCGACATGCAGGATGTCCTGGCCTTCCTTGAGGGGGCGCTGAACAAGTTTCCGGCGTTGGATGCCGCCAGGCTTGGCATCATGGGCGGCTCCTACGGCGGTTATCTGACCGCGTTGACCATTGCCCGCGACCACCGCTTCACAGCTGCCATCGTGGAGCGCGGATTCCTCGATCCGGTCAGCTTTGAAGGATCGGCGGACATTGGCTGGTACTTCGGCGCCGAGTATCTGGGCCGGTCGCGCCCGGCCGTGGATGCGCAGAGCCCGATGGAACACGTGGACAAGGTCCGGACCCCCGCGCTGGTCATTCACAGCGAGGATGACCTTCGGTGCCCGGTGGAGCAGGGCCAGCGCTATTTCACTGCCCTGAAGCGGAACCGGGTTCCAACCGGGCTGCTCCTGTTCCCGGGCGAGGACCACGAACTTTCAAGGTCAGGAACGCCGCACCACCGGCGACTTCGGTTCGAGCACATCCTTCGCTGGTGGTCCCGATTCCTGCCGACGGCGGCGAACCCCGCGGCACCCGACGCCTGAGGGCCCGACGGCGGGCAGCAGTGGCTAGTGCCTCGGCACGTCCGGGAGGCCCGGGAGGAAACCCAGTGCCGCCCGTGCCTTGCCGATGCCAGGCTCTGCCCAGTGGGCGGCATATTCGGCATTCCCGCTCAAGGACCTCAACTCGGCCCGGTCAACATACAGCGTCCCTTGGAGGTGGTCAGTCTCGTGCTGCACGATCCTGGCCTGCCACCCGGTAAATTCCCTTTGGGCCGGCAGGCCTCCTGGCTCATCGAAGTTCAGCCGGACCCGCTCCGGGCGGACCACCACAGCCTGCAGGCCGTTCAGCGAGAGGCAGCCTTCGAAAAAGGCAGCGGCCTGCGTGCCCACGGCGCGGTACCGCGGATTCAGGACCGCGAGAAACTCCAGCGGTGTCCGGTTCCGCACGGCCGCAGCTTCGGGGTCGACGTCGAACTTGTCCTCCATGACCGCGAGCTGGAGGGGAATGCCCAACTGCGGGGCGGCGAGGCCCACTCCGGGGGCCTCGTGCATCACCCGCCTCATCAATTCAATGAGCTGGTCCAGTTCACTGGCTGTTATCTGGCCGTCAAAAGCGGCTGCCTGCTGCCGGAGCACCGGGTGCCCGGCCTGGACGATGGGCGGCAGCGATCCCGCCGCAAGGATTTCCTGCACGGTTTCCCGGATGCGGGCTGGACTGAACGGCGTCGGCAGCGATGCGTGACTCATGGGGAACAGCCTAGCGGCGCAAAAGAAGCGGCTGCAGCAGCCATCCGTTAGTGTCGATGCCATGGCTGAAGAGACGTCGTCGCAAAAACCACCTCTGGAACTGGTCCTCGATTTCGTCAGGACGTTGGAAGCGGGGGGCGTGGGCGCCGACATCAGGCCTTTCCTGGCGGACGGGTTTGTCCTTGTTGAGGCGCCGCACCTGCTGGCGCCCGAAGGCTCAACCCGGACCCGCGAGCAGGTACTGGCGGGCGCTGACCACAGCGCCGGCGTCGTGGCCAACCAGAAGTTTGAGATCCGGCGGACCACCTGTGAACAGGGGCGTGTTGTCCTGGAGGCCGACTGGTCCGCGACGTCGCTGATGGACCTGCGGTACTGGGATGCCGGGGAGACCATCCGGGCACGCACTTCGTCCGTATTTGAGGTCCGTGACGGCCGGATCGTGAGCCAGGACAGCTACGACTGCTACTTCATCGCTTCCTGAACACCTGAATCAACGGCCCGCTCTGCCTTTGGCTGCGTTGCGTTGCCTCACTGCATGGTGAAACGGCGTGCCACCGCCCTGTTGAGCGGCTGCACGGAAGCGACAGCTCCAATCGCGAGGTTCCGCAGGCGGAGCCAAGGATCCGGAAGGGGGCGTCCCAGCGTCATATTGACTTCGGACTGCCGGCGCGCAATGCCTGCTGCCCGCCGGCGCCGGAGCTCAAAGTCCCGAAAGCGACTCCCCACTGGCCCGCCTGCCATGGCCTCACAAATGATGGGCGCCAACGCTTCGGCGTCGAGCCATCCGAGGTTCATTCCCTGGCCTCCGATGGGGCTGACCTCATGGGCTGCGTCGCCAATCAGGACAGTCCTGCCGGCCACCAGCCTGCGTGCGAGCGCTGACCGGACGCTGAAGCTGCTCAGCATCGTGGTGCTGCCCGCGTCGAGTCCTATTCCCGTCCGTTCCTGCACCAGCGACGCAAGGTCCGTGGCGTCAGGTGCATTGCGGGACTGGCCGACGCGGACAACCCAGCGCCGCAGGCCACCGGGCAGCGGGAAGGACTCCACGATTCCGCCTTCCTCCAGGAACAGCACTGCGTCCGTGCCAAAAATCCCGGTGTCGGCGAAATCTCCCATGAGGTAGTGGTCCGGATATCGTTTCGCGGTCACGGGAATCCCCAGCAGGTGCCGCATCGTCGAGTGGGCGCCGTCCGCTGCCACGGCGAGTGCGGACGCCAAATGCGTGGAGGCCCCGCCGGAAGTCACTGTGAGAGCCAGCCCGCCGCCGTCGTCCGTTATTCCGGTGACGCGGGCGCCCCTGGCCAGCGCCGTGGGATCCAGGGCCTGTACACGGCGCTCGAGGTGCGCTTCCGTGCTGCACTGTGGAAGGGACAGGACAAACGGGAAATTCCGTGAGACCGAATCGAACGACATAGTGCCCACAAGTTTCCCGCCGCTGTAGGCCCGGCCGCGGCGGATCGCCACGCCGTCGGCAGCCAGCGCCGGGGCAAGCCCGGCGCGGTCAAGCGCAGCAAGGGCAGGCGGATGGATGCCTATCGCGCGCGAATGCCGGTCGCGCTCCAGCCGCTGTTCCAGGACACGGACACTCAGGCCTTCCTGCAGCAGCAACGAGGCCAGGTAAAGACCCACGGGGCCGCCGCCCACAATCGCCACGTCAGTCATGGGATTCCTTGCGGCAGACCAGCAACTGGTGGAAGGCCGAACTGGATTCAACGCGCCAGCCGGGGGGAACCAGTGCCTCGAGTTCCTGCCGCGTATAGCTGCGGCGGATGGAGGTCAGGCCGTCTTCCCGGATAAACGAACCGCGGAAAGGCAGGGCGGCCACGGAAAACAGGGCATAGGCCGCCGGGCTGCGGCGCAGGTCATTGTGCAGGACCTTCGTGCGGCCAAGTGCCTGCGAGTCGGACAGCAGCTGCTGCAGCTCCGCCGGTTGAAGGTGGTGAAGGACATGGTTGGAAATGACCACGTCGAAGGTGAGTCCTTCCTGGAGGAGCTCCGTGGTGTGCGCGCGACGGAATTGGACGCCAGGAACGGGCCGGCGGGAGGAGGCGAAGGCGTGGGCGCGGCTGTCCGGATCGATGCCGGTGATGTGCAGACTCAACCGGTCCTTGGCCGCCCACCGGGACAGCCTCAGGGCGAGGTCTCCGCCGCCGGAGCCGACGTCCAGAACAGTGGTGGTGGACCGGGCTGACAGGAGGGGGCGGACCTCCCGTTGATACAGCCTGCGCCAGCCTGATAGCGCCCCGTTGACGAGTGCGAACTGCCGGTACGTCCGTTCCAGCCGGTCCGGATCGCAGTCAGGCAGGTCCATCTGTTCAACAGCATCGGAGGCGCGTCGGCGCATCAGCCACACCCGGGGCTCAGGCCAGCGATGTTTCGGCAGCCCCTGCCCCCACGGCTGTGGCAGCCGCCGGGGCCCGCCCCGTGCCTTGCCGGAGCTTGGTGAACAGGCCGGTTTCCACGGTAAGCCCCGGGCCGAAGGCCATGGAGCAAATACGCTCGCCGCCGCTTTCGAGCGGCTGGTCGAGGATGTGTTTGAGGACGAACAGCACCGTGGCGCTGCTCATGTTGCCATAGTTCCGCAGCGTCTCCCGCGCAGGCACGAGCTGCTCATCGGTCAGCTCCAGCCTCGACTGGACCTTGTCCAGGATGCTCCGGCCGCCAGGGTGGATGCCCCAATGCTGGATTTCACGGTAGGGGAGTCCCTGCACCGAGGGGTCCCGGGCGAGCAATGGCCCCAAGGCCCCGATAATATGATCATCAATGATGTGGGGCACGTAGTTTCCGAGGACCATTTCGAATCCATGGTCGCCGATATTCCAGGCCATGGATTCCTCGCCGACCGGCGTCAGCACGGTTTCGAAGTGGTCCAACTGCATCAGCGCCGGTGCGTCCGGGGTCTCGCGGGCGGTGACGACGGCGGCGGCCGCTCCGTCCGCGAAGAGCGCCGACCCCATGATGGTGTCCGGGTCGTTCGAGGTCCGGACATGCAGGGAACACAGCTCGGCACAGACGACAAGGGCCACCGCCTGCGGATCAGCCTCGCAGAACGATTTTGCGGCGCGGAGGGCAGGAAACGCGGCATAGCAGCCCATGAACCCCAGGTGGTAGCGCTGGACGGCGGGGTCCAGCCCGAGAGCACGGACGATCTTGTAGTCGGGGCCCGGGTTATAGAACCCGGTGCAGGAGACCGTAATGAGGTGGGTAATCTCCTGCGCTTCCAGGTCCGGACAGGCGTCGACGGCGGCCTGGGCGGCCTCGATGAAAAGCTTGGTGGCTTCCCGGCCAAATATCTCGTTGCGGACTTTGGTGCTGGGGTTCAGCAACAGGCTGGTCGCCGGGTCGAAGAACTGCGGATCATCAGCCCGGAAGTCCCTCGTCATTTCCTCGACGGCGGTGTAGCGGGTGTCGATCGCCGCCGAGTCGAAGCATGTGCTGACCAGCCTCGAACCCAGGCGGGTCAGTCCGGGCTGGGCGGCGAAAACGTCGCGGGCCTCTGTTTGAACCAGCATCGTTGGCGGAACAGCTGTTTCCAGGGAACGCACGTAGACCGTCATTGGCCTATTCTTGGCGAGGTCCGCGGATAAGACAATGGCAAGGGACGCAGAAACTGCCTTTGAAGTGGGGAAATACCCCCTCGACAGAGGGCAGGAAGCTGGTTAGATAGACAAAGGGCACGCTGCCGAGGCTGCCGGGGCGCCGCCAGGCGAAACCGCCGGGTAAAAGTCGCCGGGAACAACAGGGAGACAACAATGAGCATCGCCACGAGGTCGGAAAAGCAGTCGCCTGAGCTGCACGTTGCCGACAGCCATGAGCTGATTCGTGTACAGGGCGCGCGGGAGAACAACCTCAAGGACATCAGCATTGAGATCCCTAAACGCCGCCTGACGGTGTTCACCGGGGTGTCCGGATCGGGCAAGAGCTCCCTGGTGTTCGCGACGATCGCCGCCGAGTCCCAGCGGATGATCAACGAGACCTACAGCGCCTTCGTGCAGGGGTTTATGCCCAACCTGGCGCGCCCCGACGTCGACTTTCTCGAAGGGTTGACGACGGCGATCATCGTGGACCAGGAGCGCATGGGCGCGAACCCGCGCTCCACGGTCGGCACAGCCACGGACGCCAATGCGATGCTCCGGATCCTCTTCAGCCGGCTGGGGACCCCGTATGTCGGGCCGCCCACGGCGTTTTCCTTCAATGTCCCGACACGGAAGGCCAGCGGCGTGATGAGCACCGAGAAGGCCGGCGGCCGGGTGGAGAAGGCCGTGGTGCAGAATGCTGTCTACCTGGGCGGCATGTGTGCGCGATGCGAGGGCATGGGTTCGGTCTCCGATTTTGACCTCACCGCACTGTACGACGACAGCAAGTCGCTGGGCGAAGGCGCCCTGACGGTCCCGGGCTACAGCATGGACGGGTGGTACGGCCGGCTGTTCGAGGGAATGGGCCTCCCGATGGACAAGCCGATTGCCACGTTCACGAAGAAGCAGCTCGATACGATGCTGTACGCCGAGCCCACCAAGATCAAGGTTGAGGGCATCAACCTCACGTTCGAGGGCGTCATCCCGAAGATCCAGAAGTCCATGCTGTCCAAGGACGTCGAGGCGATGCAGCCGCACGTGCGGCGCTTCGTGGAGAGTGCCATCACTTTCCAGGCCTGCCCCGAGTGTGAGGGCACGCGGCTCAGCCCCGAGGCCAGGTCCTCAAGGATCCAGGGCAAGAACATCGCCGACCTCTGCGAGATGCAGATCAGCGACCTGGCCGAGTGGGTCCGCGAATTCGACGAGCCGTCGGT
>JBKKDH010000194.1:0-3325 GCA_046708445.1 Arthrobacter sp. | reverse complement strand
GGCCCAGGCCGCCAAGCACCAACTATAGGAAGGACGCCACACCATGGCGAAGCTCACCAACGAAGAGCTCATTGAAGCTTTCAAGGAACTGACCATCATCGAGCTCTCCGAGTTCGTCAAGCTCTTCGAAGAGACCTTCGAAGTAACCGCTGCCGCTGTTGCCGTTGCTGGCCCCGCTGCCGGTGCTGCTGAAGAAGCCGAAGAGAAGACCGAATTCGACGTCGTTCTCGAAGCTGCTGGCGACAAGAAGATCGCAGTGATCAAGGAAGTTCGCGCCATCACTTCCCTGGGCCTCAAGGAAGCCAAGGACGTTGTCGACAGCGCTCCGAAGGCCGTCCTCGAAGGCGTCACCAAGGAAGCTGCCGAGAAGGCCAAGGATCAGATCGAAGCTGCCGGCGCCCGCGTTACCGTCAAGTAACACTGGCTTTCCAACAGGAAACCCCGTCCACTCCGGTGGGCGGGGTTTCCTGCATTTAACCCGCCTGGGTAGCAGTAGACGTAGTGATGAGTTCACATCACGACACTGCGCGCCACCTACAGGGGGTTGGGATCGGAGATGTCAGCGACCACGGCATCGAGCGCCGAGGTCAGGGCGTCGGCGTCAACAAAGGCACTGTAACCGTGCTGACCGGCGCCCATCGAGATGCGGCGCCCGGCAATCGTCTGGTCGGCGTAAACCGGCCATGCCTTCGTGCTTCCCAGCGGTGTGATGGTGCCTCGTTCATATCCGGTCGCGTCGAGCGCGAGGTCGGCGGGCGGCAGTGACAGCTTGTTAACCCCTACCAGGCCCCTGAGCTTGGGCCAGGAGATCTGTCGGTCACCGGGGATCAGCGCGAACAGGAAGCTGCCGTCCTTGTGCTTAACCACCAGGGACTTCACGATGTCCGCCGGGGTGATGCCCAGGATGCCTGCCGCCTCCTCAAGGCTGCGGGCGGCGAGCCGCTCCACGACCTCGACGTCGAGGCCCCGCGCCGCGGCGTCGGCCAGGAACCGTGCCCTGCCGCCGCCGTCGGCCGCTTCCGCTGCGGGAGCCATCAGTCCCGGTACAGCAGGAGCGCTTCGCCCTGCCCTCCGCCGCCGCACAGCGAGACCGCAGCCTTGCCGCCTCCGCGCCGCTTGAGTTCGTGGGCGGCGTGCAGTGCCAGTCGGGCCCCCGAGGCGCCAATGGGGTGGCCCAGTGCAATGGCCCCTCCATGGATATTGCACTGCTCCAACGGATAGTCCAGGTCCTTCAGGGACTGCACGGCTACGGAACCGAAGGCTTCGTTGATCTCAATGAAGTCCAGGTCCGCTGTGGTCCAGCCGGCCCGATCAAGGGCGCGCTGGATCGCATGCGACGGCTGCGAGTGAAGCGAATTGTCCGGCCCGGCCACCTGTCCGGGCTTCCCGACGACGGCGAGGTACTCCAGGCCGTTGTCTTCGGCGAACTGCCGCGACGCGAGTACCAGTGCGGAGGCGCCGTCGGACAGGGGAGAGGAGTTGCCGGCCGTGATCGTACCGTCCGTCACGAATGCGGCCTTAAGTCCGGCCAGCGTCTCGACGGAGGTGTTGGGTCGAACGCCTTCGTCCGCAGCGACAACAAGGGGGTCGCCCTTGCGCTGCTTGACGCTGATTGGTGCGATCTCGTCGTCGAACACGCCGTTCTTCGCTGCCAGCGCTGCACGCTGGTGGGACTGGGCAGCCACGTTGTCCTGCGACGTCCGGTCAATGCCGAGGGTGAGGTTCCTGGTTTCGGTGGACAGACCCATGGACTGGCCGTCGAAGGCGTCAGTGAGTCCGTCGTGGGCCGCGACGTCCAGTGCCTGGATCGCGCCATAGGTCCAGCCCTGGCGGGAGCCGGGCAACAGGTGCGGCGCGCGCGTCATGGATTCCTGTCCGCCGGCCACCACCACCGTGGCATCTCCGCTGCGGATGAGGCGGGCGGCGTCGATGACCGCCGTCAGGCCGGAAAGGCACACCTTGTTGATCGTGACCGTCGGGACATTCCAGCCGATTCCGGCACCGATGGCGCTTTGCCTGGCAGGATTCTGGCCCGCTCCGGCCTGAAGCACCTGCCCCATGATCACCGCATCCACGCTCCCGGCGTCCACGCCGCTGGCCGCGATCGCGGCTTTGATGGCGTGGGCCCCGAGTTCGACGGCGATGAAGCCCGCCAGTTGCCCGTTCAGGCGGCCCTGTGGGGTCCGAGCCGCTGCGAGGATGACAACGTCAGTGTTGTCTGTGGAGTTGCCCATTGTTATCTCTTCCGATCTAAAACGATGTAGGCCAAGGCTACCGTGAGCTTCCTCACCTCATTATCCAACAATCTTCGGTGCGCAACGCGGGGAAGGGGAGAACTGCCCATGGCCGCAACGTGCGCGACGGCGGCAGCCTCAGTAGGGTGGGCGGCGGGCACCTTCGCACAGGGATGGTTTGTCCCCATTGGGAAACGTATTGGGAAGCAGGGAGCAGCACTATGAAAAAGATCCTCGCCGCGGCGGCCTTCGCCAGCCTCGCCGGGCTGACCGGCTGCTCCATTTCCACGCCTGCTCCGGACACCCCGGCGCCGTCGAAAACGTCCACCGGGGCCGTGGAGTCGGCCCAGGCGTCGCCGTCGACGTCTTCCTTGGCGGCCACGGGCGGCGGAGCCAAAAGTGCCTGTGAGCTTTTCAATACCCTCTATGCCGCCTACAAGGCGGTTCCGGACAATGACCCCAACGCGTTCGAGGACATCTACCTGCAGTCGCAGAAGGCAAAGGGCACCATCTCAGGGAACCTCAGAAACCTTTTTGCCTCCCTTAGCCTCCTGGCCATCGACCATTCGGCGGCGGCCGAGTCCGGCGGCGGGCCGGAGCAGGCGTCCAAGGATGCCGTCCGCGACGCCGTTTTCGCGAACGCCGGCACTTGCACCGCCGAGGGTGTCACCCTCAGGCTTTGAGCTGCAGCGTCAGGCCGGGAGCGCCACGTAAACAGTGCCGAAAGGCGGCGGAAACGGCCGGTGCTGCACCGAAAATATGGGTCTTGCAATAACGCGCGATGTGGGGTAGACACGTAATCGGTTTTGCCGTATCGTAGATATTTGCGTCTTCCCTGTTTACCTTCAGCCTTCATATAGCGGTGGGCTTTGCCTGGCAGCTGACCATCAACGTGCCGTCAACAACGTCATTGTATGGGCAGCCCGGGCCCCGGGTCATATAGCGGAACCGGATGGTAGCACTGTGGAGTCATTCTGCAGGGTGCACAGCGGGGGAGATCTGAAAACGCCTGAAGGTCTGTGGAAGGATCCCTCTTGGTCGCCTCGAGCACCTCTAATAACGAAACCGCTAACACCGCCGACAGCACTGAT
>JBKKDH010000193.1:0-7272 GCA_046708445.1 Arthrobacter sp. | reverse complement strand
CGCGCAGGATGGGGCTGGACATCAGGAACCAGCGCATGGCGTCGGAGCCGTCACGGTCCAGGACCTCGGAGACATCCGGGTAGTTGCGCAGGCTCTTGGACATCTTCTGCCCGTCCGAGCCCAGCACGATGCCGTGGCTGATGACGTTTCGGAACGCCGGACGGTCAAACAGCGCCGTGGACAGGATGTGCAGCATGTAGAACCAGCCACGGGTCTGGCCGATGTATTCGACGATGAAGTCCGCCGGGTTGTGGGTGTCGAACCATTCCTCGTTCTGGAACGGGTAGTGGACCTGGCCGTACGGCATGGAGCCGGAGTCGAACCAGACGTCCAGGACATCCTCGACCCGCCGCATGACGGACTGCCCCTCTTCGGGGGTCCGGGGGTCGTCCGGGTTCGGGCGGGTGAGTTCGTCGATGAACGGTCGGTGCAGGTCAACCTGGCCGTCCGCATTCAGCGGCAGGCAGCCAAAGTCGGCCTCGATCTCGGCCAGCGAACCGTACACGTCCGTCCGCGGGTATTCGGGGTCGCTGGACTGCCATACGGGTATGGGGCTGCCCCAGTACCGGTTGCGGCTGATGGACCAGTCGCGGGCGTTTTCCAGCCATTTGCCGAACTGGCCGTCCTTGACGTTGCCGGGGATCCAGTTGATCTCCTGGTTCAGTTCGGACATCCGGTCCTTGAATTTGGTGACCTCCACGTACCAGGACGACACGGCCCGGTAGATCAGCGGGTTGCGGCAGCGCCAGCAGTGCGGGTAGCTGTGTTCGTAGCTGGCCTGGCGGACCAGGCGGCCCTGGGCGCGGAGCACCTGGGTGATGGGCTTGTTCGCCTCGAAGACCTGGAGGCCCGCGATGTCGTGCAGGTCCCCGTGCTTGAACAGGGGCAGGAACTTGGCGCCCTCGTCCACGGACAGGACCACGGGGATGCCGGCCTCTTCACAGACCTTCTGGTCGTCTTCACCATAGGCGGGTGCCTGGTGGACGATGCCGGTGCCGTCGGTGGTGGTGACGTAGTCGGCCACGAGGATGCGCCAGGCATTCTGGGTGCCGAACTTTTCGGTGTCGCTGAAGTCGTTCCACAGCGCCTGGTATTGCAGGCCCTCGAGTTCTGCCCCGGAGTGGGTGGACGTGACGGCGGCCTCGGCGGCCTCAACATCCTCGTAGCCCAGATCCTTGGCGTAGGTGGCCAGCAGGTCCGCGGCCAGGAGGAAGCTTCCCGTAACGGGCGCCTCCGGAGAGGCGGCCTTGATGCCGCTGGGTCCGGCGGGCAGCACGGCGTAGGTGATGGAGGGCCCGACGGCGAGCGCCAGGTTGGTGGGCAGCGTCCAGGGGGTGGTGGTCCAGGCGAGCGCCTGAACGCCGGCCAGCTGCCCTGAAAGGGCGGACTCCCCTGCCGTGATGGGGAACGTCACCGTGACGGTCTGGTCCTGGCGGTTTTTGTAGACGTCGTCGTCCATGCGCAGCTCATGGTTGGACAGCGGCGTCTCGTCTTTCCAGCAGTACGGGAGCACGCGGTACCCGTTGTAGGTCAGGCCTTTTTCGTGCAGCTGCTTGAATGCCCACAGCACCGATTCCATGTATTCGACGTTGAGCGTCTTGTAGTCGTTGTCGAAGTCCACCCAGCGGGCCTGCCGGGTGACGTAGCTCTGCCACTCATCGGCGTATTTCATGACCGAGGCGCGGCAGGCGTCATTGAACTTGTCGATGCCCATGGCCTCGATCTGGGTCTTGTCCGTCATGCCGAGCTGCTTCATCGCTTCCAGCTCGGCAGGCAAACCGTGGGTGTCCCAGCCGAAGCGGCGTTCCACGCGGCGGCCGCGCTGGGTCTGGTAGCGGCCCACCAGGTCCTTGGCGTAGCCGGTGAGCAGGTGGCCGTAGTGCGGCAGGCCGTTGGCGAACGGCGGGCCGTCATAAAAGACGAACTCGTTACTGCCGGGCTCGCCGCCCGGAGCATCGGCACTGCGCTGGTCGATACTGGCCTGGAAGGTGTTGTCCTGGTCCCAGTACTTCAGGATGCGTTCTTCGATTTCCGGAAACTTCACGGAATGGGAGACGGCGCCGCCGCTCGAAGGAGTGCCGCTCGAAGCAGTGCCCGAAGGGGAAGCTGAGGCTTTGGGGTAATACGTCATTCTCGACATCCTGGGTTGAGCTGGTGAACCGTCCAGCCGTTGCTGTCGGGCTCCGTTCAGGATGCGAGGACGGCTCCTGCGCAGTCCGGGGACTGCACGCTTACCGCGGTACCACCTCACTTACCGGCAC
The DNA here is from genome assembly GCA_046708445.1 of Arthrobacter sp. Lineage (GTDB taxonomy): Bacteria > Actinomycetota > Actinomycetes > Actinomycetales > Micrococcaceae > Arthrobacter. The sequence goes on along the minus strand of JBKKDH010000193.1, from coordinate 5,011 downwards.
CCCATCACGCTCCCGGGAGGAGCGCACTGTTGTGCCGGCCGCTCATTACTGCTGTGACGGGCTTACCCGTCCGGTTCTACTGACACTGGCCGCCAGCTGCCTGGCAATCCGTGCGTTCTTCCGGAAGCTCACCGGTGATATCCGGGTCGTAGCCGTGGTCCAGTCTACTATCGCCCGGCTGTCCACCGCCATTCCCCGGCGCGGGGAAGTATCAGTGCCTAGACTCAGAACCATGACTGCTTCCGCCCACGGCTCCACCGCCACTCCTCCGCCGCCGTCGCCGGCAGCGGCAGTCCCGGCCCAAGGATTGCCGCCGGCTCCGGTTCCGGTGAAGAAACTTCTGGCGGCGGCCTGCCGCTGGCTGGCGCTGCTGGCCGCATTGCCGGTGCTGGCCATGTCGGCGATCCGGGCGCTTCCCGCGGAATGGCCGGTCCTCGCAGTCCAGCTGCTGTCCTTTACTCCCTGGCTGGCGGTGCCCGCCACACTGGCGCTCGCCCTGGCGTTGCTCGGCCGGAGCCGGTGGCTGCAGGTGTGCACTGCGGCGTTGCTGCTGTGCCAGTTGTTCTGGCTCTTTCCGTTTGATGCGGCCCGGCCGGCAGCGGCGTCGGGCGCCGCAGCGACGGTGGAGCTGAAGGCCATGAACATCAATGCGGAGTATGGCCAGGCGGACGCCGCCCGGATCGTGGGGCTGGTGAGGGACAACGGGATAGGGCTCCTGACCGTCCAGGAGCATTCGCAGGCCCTGCAGGACCGTCTGGCGGCCGCTGGCCTGGACGTCCTCCTGCCGCACCGGATCAGCGACCCCACCGATGACGCCGCAGGCAGTGCCGTGTACTCCTCCCATCCCCTCGAACAGGTGGGACTGATCCCGGACACGCCGTTCCGGATGCCGACGGTCCGGCTCACGGCAGGGGCAGGAGGGTCAGTCGCAGTTCTGGAGGTAACGAATGTCCATACGCTGCCGCCGGTGGATGTCCGGGTGGATCAGTGGCGGAGCGACCTTGCGGCCGTGGGCAGGCTGGCGGGGCGGCCCGGCAACAGGCTGCTGATCGGTGACTTCAACGCCACGTATGACCATTCCGAGTTCCGGCAGCTTCTGGGTGCAGGCCCGGGACTGGTCGATGTGGGGACCGCCTCGGGCTCCCGGCTGGTGCCCACCTGGCCTATGGAAGGGTTCCGGCTGCCGGGGATCACCCTCGACCACCTGGTCACCAGCCCGCAGGTGGGCAGCTCCGGCTACCAGGTCCACAAAGTGCCTGGAACGGACCACGCGGCCGTCCTCGCCACACTTGCCATCCCGGCCGCCTGACACGTTCCGCTGATTGGGCGTTGGCCTGGCCAGCGGCTCGGCGCCCGGGGTCAGTCAGCTCTTGCGGATGAGCTTGTGATTGGCAGCCTGGGCCACGGGGCGGATGACGATCTGGTCCAGGTTGACGTGGTGCGGCGCGCTGACGGCATACCGGACCACGTCCGCCACATCAGCCGCGGTCAGTGGCTTCTCCACGCCCTGGTAGACCTTTTTGGCTGCCTCCGGGTCGCCGAGCCGGTTCAGGGCGAACTCCTCGGTGTAGACCAGTCCGGGGGCCACTTCGATGACGCGGACATTGTGTTCCGCCTCCTCCAGCCGGAGCGCGCCGGTCATGGCGTGCTGGGCGAACTTGGCCGCGTTGTAGCCGGCGCCGCCTTCGTAGGCCGCCAGCCCGGCTGTGGACGTCAGGTTCAGGACGGTGCCTTCACCGTTGGCGCGGAGCATGGGCAGGAAAGCACGGGTGACCTTCATGGTGCCGAGCACGTTGACCCGGTACATCCAGGCCCAGTCCTCGGTGTTGGCAGAGCCCACGAAGTCGGCTCCGCGTGCCCCGCCGGCGATGTTGATGAGCGTTCCCGCACCCCCCGCTTCGGTGACGTGGGCAAGGAGCCGGGCGACGTCGTCGTCCTCCGTGATGTCGGCGGGAATGCCGACGGCGCCCGTTTCGGCTTCGAGCGCGGCCAGCCGTTCGGCGCGGCGGGCTACAGCGAAAACCGTCCACCCCTCAGCCCGCAGCGCGCGGACGGTGGCCTCGCCGATGCCCGTGCTGGCCCCGGTAACTACTGCTGCAGTATTTTGCGTTGCCGCGGTGCGTGAATCCTCAGTCATGGCACCACCCTAACGGCCCCGGCCGGGGCCGTGCCCCAGCCGATGTCGCCGGATGAAGTGCCGGCCATGAAACAATTGGCAGATGGCTGAAGAAACTCAGGGTACAGACACGCCCTCCACCGCCCCCATCAACGTTCCGGACAAGCCCGCACTTGAGGGGCTCGAAGCTGCCCTCACGCGGCGCTGGCTTGCCGAAGGGACCTATAAGTTCAACCCGGACACCACCCGGGAGCAGGTCTACTCGATCGACACTCCCCCGCCCACCGCATCGGGCTCGCTGCATGTGGGACATATGTTCTCCTTCACGCAGACGGACGTGCTGGCCCGCTACCAGCGCATGATCGGCAAGAACGTCTTCTACCCGATGGGTTGGGACGACAACGGCCTGCCCACCGAGCGCCGCGTGCAGAACTTCTACGGCGTCCGCTGCGACCCGGCCATCCCGTACGACGCCGGCTACCGTCCGCCCGCCCAGCCGGCCAAGAACCAGCGCGACTTCGACGTCGTCTCCCGCCGGAACTTCATCGAGCTCTGTGAAGAGCTTGCTGTTGAGGACGAGAAGGTTTTCGAAAGCCTGTTCCAGCAGCTTGGCCTCTCCGTGGACTGGCAGCTGACCTACCGGACCATCGACGACGCCTCCCGCGAAGTTTCCCAGCGCGCCTTCCTGGCCAACCTGGCCGCCGGCGACGCCTACATGGCCGAAGCCCCCACCCTGTGGGATGTCACCTTCCGGACGGCCGTGGCCCAGGCCGAACTCGAAGACCGGGAAGTGGCCGGCTCGTACTACCGGTACCCGTTCTTCACGGAGGACGGCGAAAGGATCTACATCGAGACCACCCGCCCAGAACTGTTGGCAGCCTGCGCCGCGCTGGTGGCAAACCCCGACGACGAACGGTACCAGCCGCTGTTCGGCAAGAAAGTCACCTCCCCGGTCTTCGGCGTCGAGGTTGAGGTCAAGGCCCACCCGCTGGCCAAGGCGGACAAGGGTTCCGGCATCGCCATGGTCTGCACCTTCGGTGACCTCACCGACGTCACCTGGTGGCGTGAACTCCAGCTGCCCACCCGCGCCATCGTGGGCCGTGACGGGCGCATCATCGGCGATATTCCGGACTGGATTACCACCGACGCCGGCCGCACGGCTTTCGAAGCCATCGCCGGCAAGACTGTCTTCAGCGCCAAGGAAACCGTGGTGGAACTCCTGGCCGCCGAGGACCTGATCGACGGTGAGCCGAAGAAGATCATGCATCCCGTGAACTTCTACGAAAAGGGCGACAAGCCGCTCGAAGTGGTCACGTCACGCCAGTGGTACTACCGCAACGGGGGCCGCGAAGAGGATCGACGCGCCCGACTGATCGCGCGTGGCCACGAGATCGACTTCCACCCGGCCTTTATGCGGTCCCGCTATGAGAACTGGATTTCGGGCCTGAACGGCGACTGGCTGGTTTCCCGCCAGCGCTTCTTCGGTGTTCCCATCCCCGTCTGGTACCCGCTCGACACCGACGGCAACCCGCAATACGACACCCCCATCGTGCCCTCGGATGAGCAGCTTCCGGTTGACCCCGCGGCAGATGCAGCACCGGGCTACGACGAGGCGCAGCGCGATGTACCGGGCGGCTTTACCGGCGACGCCGACATCCTGGACACCTGGGCGACGTCCTCGCTGACGCCGCAGATCGTGGGTGGCTGGAGCCGGGACGAAGACCTATTCGCCAAGGTGTTCCCCTTTGACCTGCGCCCCCAGGGCCACGACATCATCCGGACCTGGCTCTTCTCCTCGGTGGTCCAGGCGGACGCGCTGCAGAACACGGCCCCCTGGAAGCATGCCGCCATCTCGGGCTGGATCCTGGACCCGGACCGGAAGAAGATGTCCAAGTCCAAGGGCAACGTGGTGGTTCCCACCGACGTGCTCGACGAGTTCGGTTCCGACGCCGTCCGCTACTGGGCCACATCGGCCAAGCTTGGCGCCGACACAGCGTACGAGATTGCCCAGATGAAGATCGGCCGCCGACTGGCGATCAAGCTCCTGAATGCCTCCAAGTTCGTCCTGAACCTGGGCGCCACGGAGAACTCTGTTGTGTCCGCGGATCTCTCCGTTCTCACGAATCCGCTGGACCGCGCCGTGCTGGCACAGTTGGCCGATGTGGTGCGGCAGTCCACCAAGGCGTTCGAGAACTACGACTACGCCCGGGCACTGCAGATCACCGAGAGCTTCTTCTGGCAGTTCACGGACGACTATGTGGAACTCATCAAGGACCGCGCATACGGCGCGGCCGGCGAGCAGGAGCAGGCCTCTGTCCTTGCCGCCCTCGCCACGAGCCTGGATACACTGCTGCGCCTCTTTGCCCCGTTCCTGCCCTTCGCCACCGAAGAGGTCTGGGGCTGGTGGCGCAACGGGTCGGTGCACCGGGCGGAATGGCCCACGGCCGTAGCGGTCGACGGCGACACCACCCTGCTCGCCACTGTGGGCACTGCCCTGAGTGGTGTCCGCAAGGCAAAGTCCGAGGCCAAGGTCAAGCAGCGGACCGAGGTCCTCTCCGCAACCATCACCGCCTCTGAGTCGCTGACCACCCAGCTGAAGGCCGGCCTGGCAGACCTGAAGGCAGCGTCGAACGCCCGCGAACTGACGCTGGTGGCGGGAGAAGGCGAACTGACTGTGAGCGATGTCGTCCTGGCGGCTCCGGAGGAACCCGCACAGGGCTGACCGGGTTCCGGGCCCGTTTCACGGCAGGCCCGGGTCTTGGCGGCCTGTTTTTGGGCAAAGGGGAAGCCCCATCAGCGTTTTGCCGTTGGTGGGGCTTCGACTTTTCGGCCATCTGGTGACGTCTTTGATGGTCTGGCAGGATCCGCTGATCTTCAGGTCTTCCTACCTCGTCA
>JBKKDH010000192.1:0-3190 GCA_046708445.1 Arthrobacter sp. | reverse complement strand
CCTTCATGGTGGTCACCAACGCCCAGGTGGGCGACGGCAACGCCTCCGTGAACAACCTCTTCGCAGCCGAAGGCGGCATGTTCCCCAAGGGTGCTCTGGTGATGATCCTGGTCCTGAACGCCGTGATCTTCGCCTACAACGGCATTGAGCTCGTGGGCATCACGGCGGGTGAAATGCAGGATCCCGCCAAGGAAGTTCCCAAGGCCATCCGCGCCGTAGTCTTCCGCATCGTGGTGTTCTACGTCGGCTCCGTGACCCTTTTGGCCATGCTGTTGCCCTCGGACCAGTACGTGGCCGGCACCTCGCCGTTTGTCACCGTGTTCGGCCAGATGGGCCTCGGCTGGATGGGCGATGTCATGAACATGATCGTCATCACCGCCGCGCTGTCCTCCTGCAACTCAGGCCTCTACTCGATCGGCCGGATCTTCCGCACCATGGCCAACAACGGACATGCTCCGGAGTGGCTGACCCGGATGTCCAAAAACCACGTGCCGTACGCCGCCATCCTGGCCATCGGCGCCGTCTACCTCGTGGGCATCCTGCTGAACATCTGGCTGGGCGGCTCGCACGCCTTCGACCTCGCGCTCAACTCCGCATCGATTGGCGTGATCTTCACGTGGGGTGCCATCTTCGCCAGCCAGATCGCGCTGCGCAAGCAGAAGGGCAAGGTCTCCTCCCTGCCGGCGCCGGGCGGAACCTGGAGCAGCTGGGCGGGCCTGGTGGCCCTGCTGGCCATCACCATCCTGATCGGCTTCGACACCATGACCAGCAAGTCCGGCGAGGTCTTCCACCTTGGCCTCTGGACCCTGGCCACCATCCCCTTCTTCGCGCTGGTCCTGTGGCTGGGCTGGCAGAAGGTCCGGAACAACGAGCCGAAGAACGCACTCTTCAGCTAAGGCTTCCACCCAGGCAGTACCTGCGACGGCGGGATCCCCCACGGAGGGGGTCCCGCCGTCGTCGTATTTGCGTTCCAGCCCACTTTTCCCGGCCGGGCTCCTGACACCACGCCGTTCCTACCGGTTTCCCCGGGGAAAACTGGGCTGGAGCGTTCACCAGGGGTGCGCCTAGTCCTTCAGGTACCTCGCGAAGTGGTCCTCGATCCGCTGCCAAGCTTCGGGGGCGGACTCTGGGTCCGGGCCGATCCCCATGACCCGCATCAGCGGCCGGATCGCCGCCGGGCCAAGGTCGGCGTCGTTCAGGAAAGCGTGGCCGGCGGTGGGAAACTCCTTGACGCTGTGCTCTATCCCGAGGTTGGTGAGGGCTGTCTCGAGCCTCCGTGCGGCACCCTTGAGCGTGCTGTCCTTGCCGCCGAAGTTGGCCACGATGGGGCAGGCGCCGCGGAGCGCGTCCTCCAGGTCGCCGGGCAGCCGGCCGTAATTGACCGAGGCGGCGTCAAAGCCGTCGCGCGCCACCAGCAGCGCAAAGCCGCCGCCCATGCAGAACCCGATCACGCCGGTCTTGCCGTTGGACAGCGGCGAATTGGCCAGCCATTTCCGGGCGGTGGCCAGGTCCGTGAACGGGCGCCCGCTTCCCTTGAGCATGCTCCGCATGGTGCTGACCAGGCAGCGGCGCGTGCCGCCGTCGCTGAACAGGTCCAGCGCGAGCGTCAGATACCCGGCGCTGGCCAGCCGGTCCGCATGCCGCCGGGTCATGTCGTTCAGCCCGAACGCCTCGTGGATCATCACGACGGCGGGGAACGGGCCGGTGCCGGGCGGCGTGGCAAGGTAGCCGCCCAGGGTGGTGGAGCCACCGGCCGCGGTGCCCTCGGCGCTCAGGTCTGCGTAGGTCATGGCCTAAGGCTAACCGCGCCTAAGGCTAACCGCGTGCGCCGGAGGGGAGTCCCGCCGTCGTCGTAATTCCCATCGATTGATCCCCACCGGCTCCCTCGCCTCACAAGTTCGGCCAGGGAACCCTGCCGGCGTGGGCCCTGCGCCCTGATGGCACCTCAAAAGGGCTGTTGCGGAGCAATCGATTGGGGGCAAACTGGGGCATGTGGGCGAACCGTGGGTGCTGCATGTGGACCTTGACCAGTTCATCGCAGCCGTCGAAGTGCTCCGCCGGCCTGAACTCGCGGGCAAGGCGGTGATCGTCGGCGGCCGGGGTGATCCGACCGAGCGGGCGGTGGTGTCCACGGCGTCCTACGAAGCCAGGGCGTACGGCGTCGGCTCGGGAATGCCGCTGCGCATCGCCGCACGGAAAGTGCCTGACGCCGTCATCCTGCCCGTTGACCAGGAGGCCTACCTCGCTGCGTCCGAAGTAGTCATGGCCGTCCTGCGCTCGCGGCCGGGCGCAACCGTCCAGGTGCTCGGCTGGGATGAAGCCTTTATCGGCGTGCAGACAGACGATCCGGAGGCCTATGCCCGGCAACTGCAGCACGCCGTTCTCCACGAGACCCGGCTGCACTGCAGTGTCGGCATCGGTGACACCCTGGTCCGGGCCAAGGTAGCGACGTCGTTCGGCAAACCGGCCGGCGTCTTCCGGCTCACGGAAGACAACTGGCTCGACGTCATGGGGAGCCGGCCGACGATCGAGCTGTGGGGCGTGGGAACGAAGGTGTCGCGCCGGCTTGCCACGCTCGGCATCCGGACAGTTGCCGAGCTGGCGGCGTCCAATCCTGATGACCTGGTCCCCGAGTTCGGCCCGAAGATGGGTCCCTGGTACGCCCAGCTCGGCCGGGGCGACGGCGCGCGGACCGTCGATGACACGCCCTGGGTGGCACGCGGGCACAGCCGGGAAACCACCTTCCAGCGCGATCTGACTGAGCCCGGCCAGATTGACGACGCCGTCAGGGAGTTGGCGGTGCACGTCCTGGAGGATGTCGCGGCCGAGGGGCGGCCGGTGATCGGGCTGACGCTTAAGGTCCGCTACGCCCCGTTCCTGACCAAGACCTACGCCCGGAAGATCCCCGAGACCTCGGATCCAGCGGAAGTGCTCGCGCGGGCACTCGACCTCGCGGCGAAGATCGAGGCGGGCCGCCCCATCCGGCTGCTCGGGCTGCGGGCCGAGATGGCGATGCCCGAAGACTCCCGGCAGGGACATACGCCGACCCGCAGCGGCTGGTGACGGGCCCTTCGGGAGCAATCGATAGAGGTGGAGGCATAGGGGTGAGCGCACAAAAAGAGCGGCGGGGGGGCCCCCAAGGGGGAAAGCCCCCCCCCCCCCCGGGGGGGTTTGGGGGGGGGGAAAGCGA
>JBKKDH010000191.1:0-3695 GCA_046708445.1 Arthrobacter sp. | reverse complement strand
CGTCCGCCTTGCCGGCGGCTACGGTTAGCGTGCCGGCGGTGTTGGTGAAGGCCTGTCCAGTATTGTGCAGGGCGTACTGGCGGCTGAAGCACTGGTCAGCTGTGGCCGGGGTGACGACGTGGTCCGGCTCGGCATACTCCACGGCAGGGTTGTGGCTCAGGGCTTCGATGAGTTGCGGCTCTCTGCCCGCGGGAACCTCGATCAGCTGGGCGCCCGTGCTGCCGATCCCGGGCCCCTCGATCAGTCCGTGCTGCCGCAGGGCGCCCCGCCGCGCCGTGGTCGTGGAACTTGACCATTATCTGGCCGGCGACATTTGATGGGTCGGCCGGTGCCGCGTTACCAGCGACCGCCGAGTTGATTGCACCAATCGCCAACATTGCCGCCGCGAAACCAGCCAGAACAATTCTCTTCATGGGGGTCATCTTGCTCCAACCTGCACCCGGCGGGATAGGTGCGCCGGCAAATCGCCCTACCTTATTACACGGGTGACGGACGCGCGGGGCCGCGCGCCGCCGTCGGACTTTCCGGGAGCGAGCAGTGCCTACAGATGCGGCCGAGGCCTGCTCCAAACGGGGGTTGGGTGGGTAAAATGGACCATGTTGGTCTTTCTAGCGCTCGGCTGGCTGGCATATGTGGGCTTCCTTTTTGGCGCCCTGGTCATCGTCGGCATCTTCTGGGTCCTCTGCAATGTGGTGGTCTGGCTCTTGGACCTGAAGCCTCGGCTTGCTCGCCGAAGGCCCGCTATGCAAAAGCCCGCTGCCCGTAAGCCCGCTGCGAGGCCGAAGCCGAATCCGGTGGTGGCCCCTGTCCGCGACCGGCCTGAAGCCCACGTCGCGTCCGACATCTGGCGCAAGTGGACCCCGGCACGCAGGCAGTACATGGACCGCGAGCTGTCGCTCTGGCAGGAGCAGTTCGACGCCCTGAACTCCCGAACGTAGGGGCCAAGCTTCGAGTCCCAGGACCGACGCCGGTCGGCCACCACTGCTTCCACACCGGGAGTGCTCACGACGAGGGAAGAAGCCAAGGCTTAGCATCCTACTTGGGCCGGGAATTTGACCGGCGGTGGGACAAGCTCGTCAGAGCTACCGGCTCCCGTGCGGCGCGCCCGCCAGCAGCAATGCGCCGGAAAGCCCGACCTATTAACAGCCCTTGGCCTACAGAACTGGCGTATGACCAAATACACGTGTTTGAAAAGACGAATGTCGTAGCTTGACCAATTCTGTAATGCTCAGGAGGCTATTTTCGCCCCAAGTTGCGGTGTTACGCTCGGCGAACAATTCGCGTCTAGAACTGATTTGTAGGGCAAAAAAATGAATACACGTTTTCGACGCAATGAAGCGCGGAAGCCAGTCAACAATGAAGTAGACCATGTGGTCTGGACCTCGCCGCATTTATGGATTTCTCAACGGCGAGCGGCTGGTGCGGGTTTAGCTGTCGCAGTGGTCATTTCAGTTGCAGCGTGCGGAGGTCAACCGACCGCCTCCCTCGGTTCCTCTTCAGCCAGCGAGTCCGCGTCCCCGACTGCTACGCCAACCCCAACGCCAACCCCCACCGCACCGGCGTCCTCCGCCTGCCTCACCGAAAACGCGACTGAAAAGTACGCTCCGAAGGTATTCATCTGCACCAAGAGCGACGCAGGAAAACTGCTGTGGATGGAGCAGTCCGAATCGAAACGGGTAACGGACGCGCGAGCGGCTGCGGCTGCGGCTGCCAAGATTGCGGCAGAGAAGGCAGCCGCAGACAAAGCAGCACAAGAGGCTGCGGCGGCAAAGGCGGCCGAGGAAGCGGCTGCGGAGGCAGCCCGTCAACAGGCTGCTGCCGCAGAAGCGGCCCGGCAGCAGCAAGCCGCGGCTGAAGCAGCGGCTGCCGCGGCGGCGGCGGCCAAGGTACCGGCGCCAGTGCAGCCCGCCGTCCCCGCAGCACCGACCGGCTGCGACCCTAACTATGCGGGCGCATGTGTACCCATCGATTCTGACGTCGATTGCGCGGGCGGAAGCGGCAACGGTCCCTCGTACGTGGGCGGACCTGTCACCGTCGTGGGATCTGACATCTATGGTCTCGACAGGGACGGGGACGGTCTGGGATGCGAATGATGACCAGCCAATCTATTGAGCAGGTCCGTTTCCTTAGGCCCGAGGTGCAATACGTCCAATAGGAGAAGGACCTGCCACCAACGCCGCGCATTAGTTCTTGATGGCTGTTAACGAGATGGGGAAACTCGATGGTGGAACTGAGGCGCATCTATTGGAGCGGCAGGCCCTGCATTTGGCTTACTCGGCTGCGGTCGTCTGGTGGGAGCATCCATTGTGCTGGCGCTGATGCCGAAGGCGCACACGGCCGCCAGCCAAAATGCCTTCTCAGTCACCGGCGTCTTTCGAGGCATGTTGGACGGCGTTCTGGCCGCTGTCGCCCTGCCTGGCATGTTCGTCCTAACCCTGACCTTCGCGGCGGCCGTCTTCCGCGCCCAGGACGTCCGACGCCGGGACACCGTCCGGCGGTTCAGCCGCCAGCAGCGACGCGGTGGCATGGCGCGGGCCGGCGGCCAGTGTGAGCAACCCGCCTTTGAGTAGGCTCAGGAGCGTGACTGACGACCTGGTCCGAGCTGCATACGCGGCACGCGCTGCCGAGTACACGAGCCTTCTCGGCTCGGTCGAGGATATGCATGAATTGGACCGCCAGCGCATCAAACGATGGGCCGAAGCTATCGATGGCCAAGTGGTAGACGTCGGTTGCGGTCCTGGCCACTGGACAGATTTTCTGCAGCGGCACGGGGTTAAAGTACAAGGCATTGACCTTGTTCCCGAGTTCATCGACAGCGCCCGGTCACGTTTTCCTGGAGTGACATACCGCGTCGGCTCGCTGCGTGAGCTCGGGGTGCCAAGCGGCTCTCTGCACGGGGTGCTCGAATGGTATTCCCTTATCCACGTTCATCCCGACGAACTGCCTGCAATGCTCGACGAAATTGCTCGCGCCCTGACCCCTGAAGGACGGCTACTCCTAGGGTTCTTCGAGGGCACCGCGGGCACGCCATTCACGCACGCTGTGGCGACGGCGTACTACTGGTCAGTTGAGCAAATGCGACACATGCTTACCGAATCGGGGTTTGACGTGATCGATGTCGAAACGCGCCAGGACGCAGGGAGACGGCCGCACGCGGCCATCGCCGCCATTGTCCGCTGACTGTTACACACCAAACACCGATAGCCGGGTCCGGATACGAGCCGCTCAACGCTTCGATTCTTGATCACTTGGTACGGCCGGTAGGAACCCTGCTGCTGCTTGACGAACATAGAAGCGTCCAAGGGCGGCTCCACCAGCTTGCAAAATATCGCTGCTGCGTGCGCCCGGTGCAACCGCGCCAAGAGCGCCATCATCCCGTCGCATGGCAACAGGAAAGGATGGAACGACGACGGCGGGACTATGACACGTCCGATGGTTTCGTCGGCGTCGGCGAACGGCCGCCCCTCCGCTGAAGGCGGGCACCGCCCTCAGCAGGTGCCATTAGTTCAAAAACGCGGGGCACTTGCTGGTCTGGAATAAGGGAAGCCCTACTGCCAACCGTACAAATGCCGTACAGTTGTGAGCGGAGGTTCACCTATGCCCAACACTAAATCCCGTCGGGTTGAGTTGCGCACGGACGAGAGCACTGATGACTTGATCACGGAAGCAGCCGAATTGCTTCACGTGACCAAGTC
>JBKKDH010000190.1:0-4076 GCA_046708445.1 Arthrobacter sp. | reverse complement strand
CCGTGCACGAACACTACCCTCTGCTTGAACATGACCCAACCCTATTCCACGGCCCCCGCATCCCAACCAAGTAGCGCCAAGTGTCGTTTACGCCGCTCAAAACGTCACTTAGCGCGAACCAGCTGGGGGAGGTGGTTATTTCCCGAGGAACTTGTCGAAGCCCTTGGGCAGGTTGAGCTGCGAAGGATCGAAGTCGCCGGACTGCTGGCCGAACGCCGCACCCGTGGGGAGCGCCTTGGCAGCTCCGGCGCGTCGTGCCTCGGCGTCCTTAAGCTCCTGGGCTGCCTTGGCCGGATTGCCGGAGCGGGCCTTCTTCTTCGGGGCATTCTTGGCGCCCTTGCGCGCGCCGCCGCCGGGGCCGCCCATTCCCGGCATGCCGGGCATTCCGGGCATGCCGCCGCCCTGGGCCATCTTCTTCATCATCTTCTGGGCCTGGGCAAAACGTTCGAGCAGCCCGTTGACTTCGGAGACATGGACGCCCGAACCGCGGGCAATGCGGGCCCGGCGGGAGCCGTTGATGATTTTGGGGGCAACGCGTTCGTGCGGGGTCATGGACCGGACGATTGCCTCGACGCGGTCGATCTCCCGCTCGTCGAACTGCTCGAGCTGCTGGCGGATGTTCTGCGCCCCCGGCATCATCATGAGCATTTTCTTCATGGAGCCCATATTGCGGATCTGCTGCATCTGGGCCAGGAAGTCGTCCAGCGTGAAGTCTTCCCGGTCAGCGAATTTCTTCGCCATCCGGGCAGCTTCATCCTTGTCCCAGTTCTTTTCGGCCTGCTCGATCAGGGTGAGGACGTCACCCATGTCCAGGATGCGGGACGCCATCCGGTCCGGGTGGAACAGCTCAAAGTCGTCCACGCCTTCACCGGTCGAGGCGAACATGACCGGCTTGCCGGTGACCGACGCGATGGAGAGGGCGGCACCGCCGCGGGCATCGCCGTCGAGCTTTGACAACACGATGCCGGTGAAGTTGACGCCCTCGTCGAAGGCGACCGCCGTGTTAACGGCGTCCTGGCCGATCATCGAGTCGATGACGAACAGCACTTCGTTGGGAACGATGGCACGGCGGATCTGGCGTGCCTGTTCCATCATGTCGGCGTCAACGCCGAGGCGGCCGGCGGTATCGACGATGACAACGTCGTGGAGCTTCTGGCGGGCTTCCTCGACACCGGCGCGGGCCACGGCTACGGGATCGCCCGCGGGGTGCTCCAGTTCGTGGGTGGCGCCGGGGTGGGGTGCGAAAACCGGAACCCCGGCACGCTGGCCCACCACCTGGAGCTGGGTGACAGCGTTGGGCCGCTGAAGGTCGCAGGCCACCAGGATGGGGCTGTGGCCCTGCGCCTTGAGCCATTTGGAGAGCTTGCCGGCAAGGGTGGTCTTGCCCGCGCCTTGGAGGCCGGCGAGCATGATGACGGTGGGGCCGGTCTTGGCCAGGCGGATCCGTCGGGTTTCGCCGCCGAGGATCTCGACCAGTTCCTCGTTGACGATCTTGACGATCTGCTGGCTCGGATTGAGCGCGCCGGAGACCTCTTCGCCGAGGGCCCGCTCGCGGACGCGGGCGGTGAATTCGCGGACCACCGGAACGGCAACGTCTGCGTCCAGCAGGGCGCGGCGGATCTCCCGGACGGTGGCGTCGACATCGGCCTCGGTGAGGCGGCCCTTGCCACGGAGATTCTTGAAGGTTGCTGTCAACCGGTCAGAGAGTGAATTGAACACGCGCCGTGCACTTCTTTCAGTGGATGGACGGATGGCGGCCCTTCGGCACACCAGCGCCTCGGCTGCTGTTTCCAACTGCTTCGGCGACGGGACTCGACTATCTAGGGTACCAAGACGGACCTTCAAGATGGCATGCTGGCAAGGTGACGAGCCAAACGACTGTAAAAACCCTGCTTATTCTTGGTGCTTCCGGCGATCTCACGGGCCGCCTGTTGCTGCCCGGACTCGCCCGGCTCGTGGCGAAGGGCCGCGCGGAAGGGCTCAAACTCGTGGGGGCCGGCTCCGATGCCTGGACCGCGGAGCAGTGGCAGGAGCGGGTCCATGATGCTTTTGCCGCCGCCTCCGAGTCCGCCGACGCCGCCGGACGCAAGGCTTTGGCCGCCATGGAGGCCGGAACGGCCTACCATCAGCTGGATGTCACTGCGGACGGGCCGCTCGCGTCCTTGCTGGCTTCGCTGGACGCACCCGCAGCCGTCTATTTCGCCCTTCCGCCGCAGGTCAGCCAGCGGGCCTGCGAAACCCTGAGGCCCGGCCAAGTGCCGGCCGGGACGCGCCTGGTCATGGAGAAGCCTTTCGGCTCGGGAGAGGAATCCGCCCACTCCCTGAACCGGACGCTCACGGCGCTGGTGCCGGAAGACCATATCCACCGCGTGGACCATTTCCTGGGCAAGGCCACGGTGCTCAATATCCTGGGCCTGCGCTTTGCCAACAACTTCCTGGAACCCGTCTGGAACCGCCAGCACGTGGAGAGGGTGGAGATCATTTTCGACGAGGACCTCGCCCTGGAAGGGCGGGCGCGCTACTACGACACAGCCGGCGCCCTGCGGGACATGATCCAGAGCCACCTCCTGCACATCATGGCAGTGATGGCCATCGAACCGCCGGCAACCATCGGCGAACGCGACCTGCGCGACGCCGTCTCCACAGTGCTCCGTGCCAGCAGCATCAATGCACCCTACGCACAGTCCACCAGGCGGGCGAGGTATTCCGCCGGGGAGCTTTCCGGCAAGCAGGTCCCCGACTATGCCAAGGAAACGGGGGTTGACCCTGCACGGCAGACAGAGACGCTCGCGGAAGTGACTGTGGAGATCGACAATTGGCGCTGGCAGGGTGTCCCGTTCATCCTGCGCTCAGGCAAGGCGCTCGGCGTGAAGCGCAAGGAGGCTGTGGTCACGTTCCGCCCTGTTCCCCATCTGCCCGCCGGCTTCACGGGAGTGGACGCACCCAACCGGCTGCGGATCGGCTTCGGGCCGGACACCCTGGACCTGGACGTCGATGTGAACGGCCCCGGAGATATCTTCAGCCTCGACCGTGCCACCCTCCACGCCGGGCTGAACGCCTCTGAACTGCTTCCTTACGGCGAAGTGCTGGAGGGAGTGCTCAACGGCGACCCGCTGTTGTCCGTCCGCGGGGACACCGCCGAGGATTGCTGGCGGATTGTTGAGCCGGTCCTGAAGGCCTGGTCACGCGGTACAGCGCCACTGGAGGAGTACGACGCCGGGTCCTCCGGCCCTGCAGGCTGGTCCGGGTCGGAGCCGGAACAGTAAGGAGGCAGACGCCAAGAGCGGGCAGGTAACCTTTCCAGGTACCTGCCCGCTCTGTGCTTGTGAGTGGCGCTGCTGTCTGCCCAAGGGAGACTAGATGGCGGCGACGCCGCGTTCCCCGGTGCGGACCCGGACTGCTTCGAAAACATCCATGGTCCAGACCTTGCCGTCCCCCGCGCGTCCCGTGTTGGAACTTGCGATGATGACGTCGAGGATGTCGTCGGCCTGTTCGTCGGTGGCCAGCACCTCAACCCTGATCTTCGGCAGGAGGTCTACGTTGTATTCCGCTCCCCGGTACACCTCCGTGTAGCCGCGTTGCCGGCCGTAGCCGCTTGCCGCGCTGACCGTCAGTCCTTGGACGCCGTAGGCTTCCAGGCCTTCCCGGATGGCTTCGAGCTTCTCCGGCCTGACGATTGCTGTGATCAGTTTCATGCCCCCACACTTTCCTTGCCTGTTGCTGATTCGGTCTTCTTGGAACCGGCGCTTGCGCCCTGTTCCGGAGCACCCTTGCCGGTGATCAGTTCGTGAAGGGGCTGGAAGCTGCCGCCGTGGCCGCCCACACCGAACTCGTAGGCGGTCTCAGCGTGCAGGCTGAGGTCAACACCAACGACTTCCTGCTCATCCGAGACCCGGAAGCCCATGGTCTTGTGGATGGCGAACGCGATGATGGCGGTGAGGATTGCCGAGTAGGCGATGGCGATGCCGGCTGCTGCCAGCTGGGCCCACATCTGGGTCATGCCGCCGCCGTAGAAGAGGCCGCCGCCCACGCCGTCGGTGGGGAGGGCGATGAAGCCCAGTGCGACAGTGCCGATG
>JBKKDH010000189.1:0-2550 GCA_046708445.1 Arthrobacter sp. | reverse complement strand
GCAGATCCGGTACTTCGGTTCCGCGGCCTTCGATCCCCACACCGACGGCGGCTTCAGCGAGCGCAAGCTCGCCAGGGCCTCCCAGATCCGGCCGCTGCCCGACGGCGTCAGCACCCTTCACGGCGCGCTGGCCGAACCGCTCGCCGTCGCCATGCACGCAGTCAGCCGCGCTGGCGACCTCAACGGCCGGGACGTCCTGGTCAACGGAGCCGGCCCCATCGGCTCCCTCGTGGTGGCAGCGGCCAAATACGTCGGCGCCAGGACCGTCATTGCCGCCGACATCAATGACGCGGCGCTGCAGATCGCCAAGGCCATGGGCGCAGATGAACTCCGGAACGTCTCCGGCGGCGGCAGCCTGCCGGAGGACATGGAACTCGTCTTCGAGGCTTCCGGGATCCCTGCCGTGCTCGGCGGCGTCCTCCGCGCCACGGCACGCGGCGGCACCCTGGTCCAGGTGGGGAACCTGCCGGGAGCCGCTGCCCCGGCGGCCCTCGGTGACCTGGTCACTCGCGAGATCACCTGGATCGGCTCCTACCGTTTTGTTGACGAGATCAGCGACGCCCTGAGTGCCATGGCCGCAGGCCTCGACGTTTCCCCGGTCATTACCCACACGTTTGGGATCGAAAAGGCAGCCGAAGCCATGCGCGTGTTCGGCGATCCCTCCGCCGGTAGCAGCAAAGTCATGCTGAAGCTCAGCTAAGCACCCAAGATCCCCCTTACCTACAAAGGACCAACCAGTGAAGATCACCGACGCACGGGTAGTGGTTTCGTCGCCCGGACGGAATTACGTCACGCTCGTTATTGAAACCGAGGACGGCATCACCGGCATCGGCGACGCCACGCTCAACGGCCGCGAGCTGGCGGTCGCGTCATACCTGTCCGAGCACCTCTGCCCGCTGCTCATCGGCCGCGACGCGCGCCGGATCGAGGACGCGTGGCAGTACTTCTACAAAGGCGCCTACTGGCGCCGCGGACCGGTGACCATGACGGCGATCGCCGCCATCGACGTCGCGCTGTGGGACATCAAGGGCAAGGCCGCCGGCATGCCGGTGTACGAGCTCCTCGGCGGCGCAGCCCGCGAGGGCGTTATGGTCTACGGCCACGCCAGCGGGTCCACGCTGGAGGACCTCAGCGCCGACTTCCAGCACCACCTGGACCTCGGCTACAAGGCCATCCGCGCCCAGGCGGCCGTCCCCGGCCTGGAGAAGACCTACGGAATCGCGCCGGTGGACGGGAAGATGTACGAGCCCGCCAGCGGCAACGTCCCGCAGGAGGACTCCTGGGAGACGTCGGCGTACCTTGATTTCGCGCCGAAGATGGTGGCCCACGTCCGCGAAGAGTTCGGCTACGGGGTGCACGTCCTCCATGACGTGCACCACCGCCTCTCGCCGATCGAGGCAGGCCGTCTGGGCGCGTCACTGGAGCAGTACCGGCCGTTCTGGATCGAGGATCCGACGCCGGCCGAGGACCAGTCGGCGTTCCGCCTGATCCGCCAGCACACCACTACCCCCATCGCGGTGGGAGAGGTGTTCAACTCGATCTGGGACTGCCAGCAGCTGATCACCGAGCGGCTCATCGACTACATCCGCACCTCCGTTTCGCACTCCGGCGGCATCACGCACCTGCGCCGGATCTTCTCCCTCGCGGACCTGTACGGGGTACGCTCCGGGTCGCACGGTGCGGGCGATCTCTCCCCGGCTTCGTTTGCCGCTGCCCTGCACGTGGACATGAGCATCCCCAACTTCGGCATCCAGGAATACATGGGCCATCGGGAACCGGCCAACGAGGTCTTCACCACTTCCTACACCTTCAATGACGGCTATATGCACCCCGGCGACGCCCCCGGCATCGGCGTAGAGTTCAACGAGGAAGCCGCCGCCCGCTTCCCGTTCGACCCGAAATACCTGCCCATCAACCGGCGGCTCGACGGATCGGTGCATGACTGGTGAGCAACACGGACCACAAACCTTCCGCCCCGTTCGACGTCGTGGTGATGGGCGAGATCCTCGTCGAAGTCGCCACCGATGTGGCGTTCGCCCATGGCGTGCCAGCCCAGCTCGGCATTTCCGGGGACGCCCTCAACGTCGCCGCCGCGGCGGCTGCGGCCGGCGCCCGCGTAGGCCTGTTGTCGGTATTGACCGACGACGACCTCGGCAGGGCGATCGCCGCCAGGATCGTGGAGCTCGGCGTGTCCCCAGACCTGCTGGCGTTCCGGACCGGACAGCAGGGCGTCTACCTGGTGCATTGCGACCCCGACGGGCAGCGGGAGTTCTCGTACGCCCGCAGCGGAAGCGTCGGGTCCAGCCTTGGCCCCGACGACGTCGACCCGGCAGTGTTCTCGGCGGCCGGCGCCGTCGTGGCTGGCGGCATCGCATGCGCCATCTCGGAATCGTCCCGCGCCGCCGTCCTGAAGGCCGCGGCACTTGCCAAACGCTTTGTGTTCGATCCCAACTTCCGCACCCGGCTCACCTCCGTGGAAGACGCGACGGCGGCACTCCTGCAGCTCGCGCCGCGCACCTTCCTGGTCACGCCGTCGTTTCCCGGCGAAAC
>JBKKDH010000188.1:0-3560 GCA_046708445.1 Arthrobacter sp. | reverse complement strand
GGGCCAGCAGGGCCGAAGCCGAGCGTTCACTGACCGTCAGCGCACACGCGACCTCGGAGACGACGCCCATCTCCTGGGCGGTGTGCTGGCCCGGACTCACGGCCGGTGGAGCCATGGCCTCGGACTTTTCGGCGTATCCTGCGGTGAGCTGCACCCTGAATCCGGCCAGCATCGCGTCCACCCGGGCCGATTCAGCCAGCCCGTCCAGGCACGCATCTCCCTGCTCCCGAAGAGGATCAGCACCGAAGGAGCCCGACGCCGAACACGCGCGCCGCACATGGCCCACAAGTGCGGCGACAGACGCTTCAAAGGCCACTACTGCCTCTTCAGACGCGGTGCTTTCCATACCCCCATCCTCCCGGGAGGGTCTGACAAAAACGGCGAAGCACAGAGCCTATGTGGATAACCTTCGACCCCATTGAGAAATATTTCTGGAGGGTCTTCGGCCGTGGGCGGCGTCATTCCCATGATTCTCAGCAGGACGATCGCCGGCACGAGGGACGCGGCATGAGTTAACCCCTCCAACCGGTCTTCTCGGAAGCCGTTGCTGCCCGTATCGTGGTGGGCGTCCCGGCAGAATGCGCTGCAGCGGAGAAGATCGTTACTACAGGGCTCCCCAGAGAACGGATTCACCCATGCGTGAACTGAATGTCATCAGCACTGGCAAGCTGGAGTGGATTGAACGCAACGACCCGAGGCTGCTCACAGGTGATGATGCCATCGTGCGCCCGATTGTTGTGGGCCGTTGCGACGGCGACACGCTGCCGATCCACCACCGCGTCTCGCGCGGGTTGCAGGCCGGTTTGAAGACCGGGATGATCGACCCCGCCGTCGGAAGTATCTTTGGGCCGGTGCCGTTCCAGGGCCCGTTTGCGATCGGTCACGAGGCCATCGCCGAGGTCGTTGAAACCGGGCCCTACGTCAAGAACCTCAGTGTTGGCGACAAAGTGGTGGTGCCTTGGTCCGTCTCGTGCGGACGGTGCGGGATGTGCCGGCGGGGCCTGACCTCCAAGTGCGCCGTTGCACGGGACGGACGCGCCATTGCCGCGTACGGGTTCGGACCGGCCTGCGGCCCCTACGGCGGGATGGTAGCGGACCTCGTCCGGGTCCCGTTTGCCGAGCACATGCTTGTCCCGCTGCCCGACGGGCTCGACCCGTTGCGCGTCGCAGCTGCCAGCGACAATCTCTCGGACGGGTGGCGAACCGTGGTGCCGCAGCTCCGGGCGAGGCCCGGCGCGAAGGTCTTGGTCCTCGGCGGCGGCGGCAAATCCATCGGCCTGTACGCGGCCGGCCTCGCCGTTGCACACGGCGCCTCGAGGGTCGATTACGTCGACACCAGCCACCGCCGCCTTGATGTTGCCCATTCCCTCGGAGCCGACGCCCACCAGCGGACCGGGAAGACTTTCAGTCCCGGGGCCGGGTACGACATTGTGGTCGAGGCCTCAAGCACCGCTTCCGGGATCCGCCAAGCCATCCGCGCCACTGCCCCCGGCGGGATCTGCACGGCCATTGGCTACTATTTCGGCACGAACACCGGAATCCCCGTGATGCATATGTACGCCAACGACATCACCCTTCATGTGGGTGTCTCCCACCCCCGGGCCGTCCTGCCCGAACTCCTGGATTGGGTCCACAGCAACAACTTCCCGGCGGAGAAGGTCACCACCCACCTCGCGGACTTCGACGACGCCCCAAGCGCGTATGCCGAGCACGCCACCAAACTTGTGCTCCACCGCCCAGCCCTCATGCAGGCATGAGTGGACACTGGGGCTTAGCCCCGTAAAGCCGGTGCCGATGGGCTGCCGGGTAATCCTGATCCGGCCGTTCTCCGGAAGGCAACGAACCGCGTGTGGCCGGATCATGAACACCGTGGCAAAGGTTGCGGCTGCAGTTGGAGCCCTGGGATCCGCCTCATGCGACTCCGCCGTGGCGAGCCGGTTCAGCGCCAGGGCACCGACAAGGAGGCCGAAATCGCGCAGGGCAATATCAAGGAAACTCCCCAGCAGCAGGAGGTTGATGATGATCCCCAACAGCCAGAGGGCGACGATCAGGGACCCGATACGCGGGCGGACCGCCACGAGGATGCCCGCGATGATCTCCACCACGCCGACCACATACATGATGGTCTGCGCGGGGAGGGGCAACATGGTCGTTGAAAAGCGCCGCCAGCTCTTCGAACTTGTTTCGTGCTCGGACGGGGCCGTTGGCCGCGATGAGGCGGCGCTGGCCGTGGATTTGCCCAGAAGCACGGCTTCATTCCATCTGGACCGGCTGGTGAAGGACGGCCTGCTGTCGGTGGAGTTCCATAAGCCCGCAGGGGAGGCTGGCCCGGGATCGGGACGCCCGGCGAAGATGTACAGAACTGTTGAACCAGAAGTCGGGGCCTTCGTGCCCGACCGCAACTACGATCTCGCCGGGGAACTGCTCGCTGCGGCAATAGAGAAATCGACGCCCGGCGGCGAACCCGTCCGGGAAGCGCTCCTCGCCACGTCCGCGAAGCCGGCCGGGCCGCGGCGGCGGGAAACGGGACATTGGAGAGCTTCCTCGCGGCAGAGGGCTACCATCCGGAACCGGATGGTTCCGGAGGCCTGACGCTGCTGAACTGCCCTTTCACCGGCTGGCCGACAGGCATCCGGACACGGTCTGTGCGATGAGTGGCGCGTACCTCCGGGGTGCCGTGTCCGGATGCGGTGATTCCGAGGACAGGGTGCTGGGCAACGACACTCCCGGGCAGTGCTGTGCAAAAATCGCCCCGCCGGGACCGAACGACGCCGGACCCGGTGACCTCAGTCAACTGCCGGCAGGAACCGCCCGTTCCTGATCCGCGATTCACCGAAAGCCACGCTCACCGGCGGAATCTCCACTGGCTCGCGGGACCGTGACTTTGGCCGGCCCACCGCCACGTGCGGTACCCAATGCGGGTAGCGGAACCCAAGCGCAGGCGAACTGAGGATGAAGTCGTCCACGTTGTCCACGAGCAGTTCGTCGAGCAGCACCCGCAGCCCCTCGACCAGCGCCACCTGGTAGTCACGCACCTGTAGCGGCACCTCCACCTCCAGTCCGGCGATGCCCCCGCCGCCCAGCACAATGAGCCGGTCCGACGTTCCGGAAAAGCCGCCCAGAACCGGCAGTGACTGCAGCCAACGGACTGTCTCCCGGGCGGCAGCATCGGCGCTGGTGATGCCTTTGGTCCACTCGGTCACATCGTGGGAGAAGTCCTCCAGGATGCCGATGTGAAGCAGCGTCATATGCAGTCCCCTCAGCCGGCGCAGGGCATCGACGTGCTGGCCCAGGTCCTCGTACTCTGCCGGCCCTGATCCCACGCCCAACACGGGTACCTCCACGGTGATGCGCTGAAGCGCCTGCATCGGGACCCCTCACACCAGCGCTGACTGTTCGGCTTGGCTGCAATTATCCTCCCGTCCGTGAATCGCCGGGCGGTGCTCTTGCCGTTCCGCCCGCCAGGGTGTCGAATCAAGTAAGATGTTCGGCCCGGGTGGCATTGCAAAGACGCCAGGAGGTTCCAATGTCTGTGAAAGGTACCAAGGTCGCAGCGAGGA
>JBKKDH010000187.1:0-4043 GCA_046708445.1 Arthrobacter sp. | reverse complement strand
GGACTACAGCCATTGCTGCGAAGAAGCGGAGCCCGGTGAGGCTGTTCAACTGAATACGACGCGCTGGCATGCCGTGGGTCCCCCTTTGCCATCGGACCAGATTGCTCCTGAGAGCATAACCCGAGCTACCCGGAACAGAACTGGGCGAATCAGGACAGGTCGTGTAGGGCAACTGCAATTGTCAAATGCCACTCCCAGCATGCAGGCAGCCCTCCGTCCCCCATCCTCTAGACTTGATCGGTGTCTAGATTATTTGGAACAGATGGTGTCCGGGGCCTTGCCAACGGTTTGCTGACGGCGGAGTTGGCGATGCAGCTGGCCCAGGCGGCCGCCGTCGTGCTCGGCCACGACCGCAATACCAACGGCAGCCGGCCGCGCGCCGTCGTGGCCCGGGACCCGCGCGCGAGCGGCGAGTTCATCGCCGCCGCCGTGGAGGCCGGGCTCTCCAGCTCCGGCATCGACGTCTACGACGCCGGCGTGCTCCCGACGCCGGCCACGGCATACCTCGTAGCTGACCTGGACGCAGACTTTGGCGTGATGATCTCCGCGTCGCACAACCCGGCCCCGGATAACGGCATCAAGTTCTTCGCCCGCGGCGGCCAGAAACTCCCCGACGACGTCGAAGACGCCATCGAGGCCCAGATGGCCAGCGCACCGGTGCGCCCCGTCGGAGGCGACGTGGGGCGCATCCAGCGGTTCTCGGACGCCGAGGACCGCTACATCGTGCACCTGCTGCGCACACTGCCGCACCGGCTGGAGGGCATCAAAGTGGTGCTGGACTGCGCCCACGGCGCCGCCAGCGGCTGCTCGCCGGAGGTCTTCAAGGACGCCGGTGCCGACGTCGTGGTCATTGGCGCCGACCCGGACGGCCACAACATCAACGACGGCGTCGGCTCCACACACCTGGGCCCGCTCAAGGAAGCTGTTGTAAAGCACGGCGCGGACCTGGGCATCGCGCACGACGGCGACGCCGACCGCTGCCTCGCAGTGGACCACGAAGGCAACGTGGTAGACGGCGACCAGATCATGGCCATCCTCGCCGTGGCCCTGAAGGCATCCGGAAAGCTCAAGGACGACGTCCTCGTGGCCACCGTCATGAGCAACCTCGGCCTGAAGATTGCCCTCCGCGAGGCTGGCATCAGCATCCGCGAAACTGCCGTGGGGGACCGCTACGTCCTGGAAAGCATGCGCGAAGGCGGCTACAACCTGGGCGGCGAACAGTCCGGGCACGTGATCTTCGCTGACTACGCCACCACTGGCGACGGTGTGCTCACCGGCCTGCAGCTCGCCGCGCAGATCGCCCTCACCGGCCGTCCGCTCAAGCAGCTCGCTACCGTCATGACCAAGCTCCCGCAGGTCCTCATCAACGTCCGCGGCGTGGACCGCACCCGCGTCAACAGCTCCGAGGCCCTCGCTGCGGCAGTGGCCGTAGCCGAAGCAGAACTGGGCGACACCGGACGCGTCCTCCTGCGCCCATCAGGAACTGAGCCGGTTGTCCGGGTCATGGTGGAGGCAGGCGACGAGGCAACCGCACAGTCCATTGCCGAGCACCTGGCCCAGGTGGTCCGCACGGAGCTCGCGCTGGAACTCGTCACCGACTGATCCCCCAGACAACAAAGCGGCCTGCTTCCGAAAGGAAGCGGGCCGCTTTTTCGTAGGAGAAGAAGCTAGAGTGCTCGACTCTGAAGGGAGTCCCGGATCTCGGTCAGCAACGCGATCTGCGGGTCTTCGGCGGCTTCCTCTTTGACGTCCTTGTCGATTCCGAGCCGGCGGTTGCGGCGTTCGATCATGTGGTTCATCGGAAGAACCACCACAAAATAGATGGAGGACGCAATCAGGAGGAAAGAAATGATGGAGGAGATGACGGACCCGTACATGAATCCCTCCCACTGCATTTCTTCAATGCCCTTGGCACTGAACAGCCGTCCGATCAGGGGCGTGAGCAGGCCTTCGACAATGGAGGTGACGACGGCGCCGAAGGCGGCACCCATCACAACTGCGACGGCAAGGTCAACGACATTGCCCTTCATAATGAAATTCTTGAATCCGGTGAGCATAAGTTCCAAGCTAGCGCAGGTAAGTGAGCCCCTCATGACAGAACTGTTAACTCTGGCCCGCGTGTCGGGGAGGTCAGCCCACAGGTAATCATTCAGGGATACCCGGGCGCCGCCTCCACGCCGAAGTACTCCTCCAGCGTGCTGATGCCACGATTGGCCATGTCCGTGGCGGCCTCGACGCCGATGTACCGCAGGTGCCACGGCTCGTAGTAATACCCGGTAATCGGGTGGAACATCCACGGATACCTGACGATGAAGCCGAACCGGTGGCCGTTGGCCTTGGCCCAGGCCGCGGCCGGCTGGTCCGCGAAGCAGGGCTGGAAGCCGCACGCCCCGCCGCCGTCGCCGATGTCGAACGACCAGCCCGTCTGGTGCTCCGAATAGCCGGGCCTGGCGCTGGCGGTGTCCGCATCGGCCTGGCCGCGCGCGGCCACATAGCCGTTGTACGTGGCCACCTGGGTGCTGTAGGAGCGGTAGCCGCTGGCAAGGGTGATGATGACTCCGTCCTGCGCGGCCGCAGCGAACATCGCTTCCGCGGCTGCCGCCGTCGTGCTGTTCAGCAGGGCGGATTCCCCCGAAACAATGGTCCGGACGTTGGGTTGCACCAGGTCCGCGGGCACGTAGTCGGCCGGAACCAGGGGCCGGCGTTTGTTGACCACGAGCCAGGGACTGGCGGGATCAGTCAGCGAAAACTGCCGGGGGAGCGCGGCAGCGGACGACGGCGGCGCGGGAGTCTGCGACGGAACCCCGGCAGCCGCCGTCGGGCTTTCCGAAGCGGCCGCTGCGACAGGGGACGGGGAGGCCGCCGCAGAAACGGGCGGGGGAGACGACGACGGCGGCACCTGGGCGGGTGCCTCGGGCGTGCAGGCTGCCAGTACGGTCAGCCCCGCACCGGCTGCGAGGAAGCGGGCGAAGCTGCGCCGGCTGGCGGCCGCCACCGGGGCCCCGTCAGGAGTCGCGCAGTCGTGGCACATGCGTGCTAGACCTTGCGCAGGAGCATGCGGCGGATGGAATGGTCGGCGTCCTTGGAGAGCACCAGCTGCGCGCGGCCCCGCGTCGGGAGGACGTTTTCCTCCAGGTTCGGCTCGTTAATGCGCTTCCAGATGTCCCGGGCCGTGCGCTCGGCTTCGTCTTCGGACAGCGTCGCATACCGGTGGAAGTAGGATTCCGGCTGCGCGAACGCCGTGCTCTGGAGCTTGCGGAACCGCTCCACATACCACTCCTCGATGTAGGAGGTCGGGGCGTCCACATAGATCGAAAAGTCGAAGAAGTCGCTCAGTGCCAGGCCCTGCTTGCCGTCGTGGCGCGGACGGGCGGGGGCCAGGACGTTCAGGCCCTCGACGATCAGCACGTCCGGACGGCGGACCACCACTTCCTTGTCCGGGACGATGTCGTAGGTGACGTGGGAGTACCAGGGGGCGCGGACTTCCTCCGCGCCGCTTTTGATTTCGCTGACGAAGCGCAGGAGGGCGCGCCTGTCATACGACTCCGGGAAGCCTTTGCGTTCCAGCAGTTGGCGCCGCTTGAGCTCGGCCAGGGGGTAGAGGAACCCGTCGGTGGTGATCAGCTCCACGTTGGGGGTCCCAGGCCAGCGCCGCAGCATCTCCCGGAGCACGCGGGCGATGGTCGACTTGCCCACCGCCACCGAGCCCGCCACGCCGATCACAAAGGGAGTGCGCTGGGTCTGTTCGCCCAGGAAGGTGGTGGTGGCGGCGTGAAGCTGGCCGGCCGCTTCGACATAAAGGTGAAGGAGACGGGACAACGGCAGATAGACCTCGCGGATTTCCTTCATATCCAGGGGATCGCCGAGGCCGCGCAGACGGACAATGTCCTCTTCGTTCAGAGGCTGTTCCATCTGGGCTGCGAGCCGGGACCAGGTCTGCCGGTCCAGCTCAACGAACGGGGAGACACCTTCGCCGTTCGCTTCATTGCGTTGCACAGTCACTTTAGAGATTCTGCCCTTCGCGCGGCTGAGAGCGAAATGCG
>JBKKDH010000186.1:0-8270 GCA_046708445.1 Arthrobacter sp. | reverse complement strand
CAACGATGGTGCCCGGCGTCTGCGTCGCCGAGGCGTTCCAGTTGGCCAGTGTGCCGCCGCCGCCCAGCAGGAGTGCTGCGCCCAGTGCGATGGCTGCAGATCCCTTGATCAGTGTGGTGTTCTTCATAATGTCCCCTCAGACTTTTGCGTGCTTTGTTTTGGTGCTGAGCACCACACTGCACGTCCTCGATCAG
This sequence comes from Arthrobacter sp., assembly GCA_046708445.1. Taxonomy (GTDB): domain Bacteria; phylum Actinomycetota; class Actinomycetes; order Actinomycetales; family Micrococcaceae; genus Arthrobacter. The sequence goes on along the minus strand of JBKKDH010000186.1, from coordinate 8,076 downwards.
GACTAAAGGGGGGAATGACTCAATGTTTGCTCAAGAAAAATTGAAGCTTAAACAGCCATCTGACCTGCGCCTTTATTCAAATCGTTAGTCGAACTGCGGCGCCGAAGGCCCAACGATCAGCCCCCGGGCAGCTACCGGACCGGCGCCTTCTTCTCCCGTGAACTGATGCTGGAAACCATGCCGCAATTCGAGCACGTGATGCGGTAGGACCTGGAGGTGGTGAAAACCGGAATGAAGAACAGCGTGAATTTCCGGGCCTCCTCATCCAGGTAGTGCTGGCAGAATTGTCCGCAGTTCCGGCACGTGGCCGGCCTGCCAGGCAACGCTCGCAGCACGGTCTTGAGTCCAAAGATCAGCAGCATTGAGGACCTTCCCTCGTAGATAGTAAGCATGCTTGTTACCTGCCACTCTACGGTAAGTTCCGCGGCAAATAAGGCCATGGACGCCCATGTGGGCCGGGAGTAGTCTTGAATCGGCAACCGAGGATACCTGCAACGGCGCGGGTTACTGAGATCGCCCAGGTGAAGGCGCCTACGCCCCTTTCGACACAGCGCGCCATATTTCGGCCCCGCTGTCTGGGAAACGGATTGGCCCATCTTCCCGAGGCCTCCATATCGGAGTCCTCGCCGAAACATCACCGCTCCATCCACGGATGGAAACCTACGCCTTACTAAGAGGTTGTAATCCATGAAAGTTAACACCCGTCGATTGCTCATGCTCTTCGTGGCCGCGCTGGTCCTCTTTATGACCGGGGTATCCGCAGCCCAGGCCGCCAGCCCGCACTTCAAGCGCAACGGCTCGCCGGTCTGTACCGTGACCCAGACCGGGTCAACGAGTTCCACCACATGCCGGACGGTACTCGCCGGCCTGGGAAACGATGATCTCCTCGCCACCGTCACCGTCAGTGGCTTCGCTGTCTACCAATGCCAGAACCAGGGCGGCAACGTCGCCCCCGGGCAGAATAAGGTCCTGGTCGGCCCCGCGACGGCGCCCACCCTCATCGACAGCGACGCCATCAAGAACGGAAACCTCACCCTCGTCACCAACCCCGCGACACTGAGCGCCCCGGGAACTGTCCCAGCTGCACAGGCGGGCTGCGCCAATAAAAACTGGACCGGCGTCAACCCGACCCTGACGGTCACCTCGATAGTTCTATCCATCCAGCAACCTCCGGGAACGGAGATCTTCCACTGCACCGCGAGCAACCCGAGCGGCCTCAGTGGCACCGTGGCACTGACCTGCTAACGACGTCGTCATCCTCACCAAAACCCCAACCCACCAGCCGGATGCCGTACCAGCACCCGGCTGGTCCGCGGAAAGGCCCAAGCGAACGGGCCAGATAAGGCCGGCTGCGTACCCCGCCCCTGAAAGTCGAGTACCGGCTACTCGTGCCCAGCCCGCGCAAAAAAGTTTGAATGGTGCTGGCTGGTACGGAAGGTCGGGCCGACATCACAACGTAGCGGTGGCAGCACCGGCCTTCCGCACCGGTCACGCCCACGTCTTCCCGGCCGCTCCTACGCCGGGTTCATACGGGGGCCGGCGGTGGGATGGCCTCTGAGACCGGGCCGTCCTCCCCCAGCACCGCCGGCCCCACCACCTCGCGTTCACTCCGCTTCAGGTAGCGGGCGCCCTCAGCTGCTCCACAATGATCCGCGACGTCTCAAGCTCGCCCAGGATCCGGAAGTGCCCGGCGCTGGGGAGCTGGATGTTCGTGGCCCCCGGCAGGACGCTGCCCTCGGGGATGTGCGGATCGAACACGCCGTAGATGGAGCTGATCCGGCTGTTGACGGCATCCTCCCCGGCCATCTGCTGCGTCAGGGCGTTCCGCGGTGAGAAGATCCGCAGGCTGGGGATCAGCGTGTAGCGGGCGTACCGCGACCCGGAGAACGGCGTGCAGACGGCGATCATGCGCCGGACACGCTGCTCAGGGTCCAGGGACAGCATGACGTACTTACCGATCAGGCCGCCCTTGCTGTGGGCCACGATGGAAGCGTCCGTCAGGCCGGCTTCCTCGAGGTGCTGCGCAACCAACCGCGCTGCAACGGGCACGTCCAGTTTGTTCCGCTGCAGCATGGTCACCACATGGACAGGATGGCCGGCGTCGTGGATGGCATGGATGACAGGCAGCATGAACTGCCAGTTTTCGTAAACGCCGGGGATGATCACCACGGGACTGAGGTGTCCCTGGTGGAAGGATCCTGGCTGGATGCGCGACAGGATCCCGCGGATCTGCCACCCTGCGGCGTAGGCGTAGTCCTCCGCCCACCACAGGGCCTTCTGCAGTAGACCGGCCCGGCCGGCAACGTCACCCATCTGTCGAGGATAACCGGCGGGGCGGACAAAACGGCTTAGTAGTTCCGGCGGTGCTTCAGGCGGGGAATGACGACGGCGAACACGGCCGCCGCCGCGAAGCCCAGGACGCCGGTGGCTGAGACCCCCGCGCCCAGCGTCGCGAGCGCCGTCACCCCGGAGAGGAGCAGCGGCCCGCCGGTGGAGCCGGCGTCGGCCATGAACCGCCACAGGCCCAGGAACTGGCCGCGGCCGCTGTCCGGCGAGAAGTCGGCGCCGAGGGTCATCACCAGTCCGGAGCTGATGCCGTTGCCGAATCCGATGAGCATCCCGGCCAGGAGCAGGCCGGTGAATCCGCCCGTCAGGGGTATGAGCAGTAGGGCCGTTCCCATGATCGCGGTGGACGGGATGGCCACCCATTGCCGGCCGCGTCGGTCCATGAGTTTGCCGGCGGGATAAAACACCAGCATGTCGATGGCACCGGAGATGCCGTAGATCAGGGAGGCCTGGGTGGCGTCCATGCCCAGATGGTCGGCCCAGAGCGGGATGACCACCTGCCGGGAGGAGCGCAGGGCACTGAGGAGCAGGATGCCCATGCCCAGGCTGAGGAAGATCCCGGCGTGGGACACGGCAACGCTGCGCAGCGTCGGCTGGGGTCCGACGTCGGCACCCGGCTTGGGTGCGGCAACCTCGAGGTCCGGGATGGTGACGGACAGCAGGGCGGCGCCCACCATGGCCACCACGCCCACCCAGTACGAGCCGCTGAGCCCGGCGAACTGTATGACGACGGCACCGGCGAAAGGGCCGATGAAGACGCCGATGCGGTTCACCCCGCCGAGGGTGGACAGCGCCCGGGCCCGGTAGTTGAGAGGCACGGCTTCAGTCAGGTATTTCTGCCGGGCCAGGCCAAACACGCTGGACGACATGCCCACCACCACCATCGCTGCCGCCAGCAGCCAGATGCCTTCGGGAAGCTGAGGGGCCAGCGCGGCGGCCACGAGTGCCAGGGCCGCGGCAGCCGCGGCACCAACGATGGACCAGCGTTCGCCGAACTTCAGCGTCACCAGGGACGCGGGCAGGTTGAAGAACCAGGATCCGAGCCCGATCAGGGTCACAATCAGCGCGGCAACTGCCACCGACGCACCCAGGTCACGGGCGGACAGGGCGACGATCGGCATGACTGCGCCGGTGCCGATCCCGAACAGCAGGGTGGGTCCAAATGCGGCAACGGCGATCCTGCGGAGGCTAAACGGCTGGGAATCGTCGGACGAAGTCATCAGATTTATCCTATGGCCCGGGCCGGTCAGCCCCTGCCGGAACGTCACATGGCGTACCTGTGCTTCGTCGCAGGCGGCGCCTATCCCATCGGCGCCGGCTCGTCCTGCTCGGACTGCCCCGCGGCTTGCCCGCTGCCGGCCTGCGCGGGCTCGTCGGTTAGGGGAACGTCACGGAACCGCGCACCCAGCCCGGCGATGCCCAACTTGGTGAAGCAGACGCCCCACAGCAGCAGCCCCGACGCGTAGGCAAGCAGCCACGGCCAGTAAGGCCGGATCACCAGGACTGGCAGCGCCACCGCGAGCGCCGCAGCACTGCCCAAGTAGCCGGCGACCTTCCACCAGGGGTTGCCGGGCGAGGACCCGGGAACGCTGGACAGGCTGACCGAAGCGCGGTATCGCCTCTCCAGCCTGCGGTGCAGCAGTCCCCACACAGGTCCGTTAAGCAACCCGATGACGACGGCGGCAATCACCGCTGCGGCCAGGCCCAGGATCGGCCAATCGGGCAGGTTGGTCCACTGGTAACCGTGGCCGGAGCATAGCCAGGACGACCACCATGGATCCTGCCCTCCTTCCCCTGTTCCACACTGGACCACAGCCCTTGAGAGTTCGAGGGAGCCCAGCCACGCAAGGATTGCGGGAGCACTGATGATCCCCGTCACCACCGCCATCAGCCTGGTCACTCCAAGGCTCTTGACCATCACGCGGTGCGGCTCCAGCCGCCCGTCGTTGTCGATCCCCCTGAAGGCCAGAGGCAACGGGGCGCCATTGGGGTTCTCAACGGGGTCAGCGGGTGGATCGAAGATCAGGCGGGCTATGGGATCAATGACTTCGATGCGGTTCTTCGAGTACACAATGTGGTCGTAGATCAGCGCCGACCTGTTGTACACCGGGTGTTCTTCGGGCCCGCGACCGCCGTTGCCGTCAACCTTCCGGTTGTAGATTTTGGCGAAGATGCGCAGCCGGCGGGAAGCGTCAACGGCAATGGGCCCTGCCGGGACGAAGTCGAACTTGCCCCAGACATTAACCCAGCGGGGCCGGTCCTTCAGGGGCAGGGACAGCCAGTCGGCAACCGGACCATCGCCTTTCGCACCACCCCACTGGGCGTAGCCGAGGAGGTCGAGGCCGCTGCCCACGCTGACGAAATTGGTGACCTGTGCCCGGTTCTCACTCTTCTGGAAGAGCAGCTGCCCGGCGATCGCGGCACCCTGGCTGTGGGCCACGACTGTTATAGGGACGTTCAGTCCGTGGTTCCAACGGCGAAGCGTGTCCCGCACGCGTTGGCGCATGGCCGCGGCCTGCAGCGGCTTGCGCTTCCACACCGTGGGATCGCCGATGAAGTCCGCGAAAAGCGTCACAAAGCTTCCCACCCAGCGGCCTACCACCGGGAGTTTTGCCAGCAGGATCAGGAGCCACAGAACAAACAACGCGGCGGACACCAGGAAAAGTCCAGTAAACGCCGCCAGGAGCGGGAGCACGATCTGCAGGAATCTCGTGCCCAGCCATCGCAGATCGCCAAGGTCCCTCTCTCCCGGGTAGAGGTTCCAGCTCAGCAACTGCAACGAGCGTGTGTATACCTCCCAGGCCGTGCCCAGCGCCCACGAAAGTGTGGCCGAGGCGGTGGCCGGTTCGAAGTCTTTCCCCCAGGATGCTTCGGTCATCAGCACGTTCAGGTACTTGGGCGTCCCGCGGTCGTATTCCCTAACCACCCTGATCCACGCCTCCGGAGCTTCCCCGACGGCGTCGGCACTGGCAATGACCAGCGGCGGTTCCGCGTTGTTCCCCACTTTGTCGACGGAGAGGTCGTGCAGGCTCAGCATCAGCGGCTGCGCCCACTCCTGCAGCGTTCCACCTTTGAGGGCCTTCCCCATGCCGTGGACGAACACCACCACGTGGTCGGGCACGATGACGTTACCGGGGCTGCTGTGGTTACCCATGGCTAATGGTCCACTCTGGCGGGCCTGCCCGGACAGCGCATTTTCCGCAGACTTAGCCCCGTTTCCGCAGTCCGTGAGGCAATCCGGGGCGCCCAGGCCGAGAAGCAGCAGATTTTGCATAGAATTTAGGGGGTCACAAGAAGCCCTGAAAGGACTACCGTTTGCCTTGGGGGGACGCTGCTACCCGTTCTCCGCAACCAATAGGAGGGTTTCATGGGGGACGTATGGCTCCGCACTATCAGCAACAGCCTGGTTCGTGCGGAAAGTGTCACCGAAATTGCATCAACCCGCGGGTCACTGCACGAGGAGCAGGGATTTTCGCTGAAGGTCATCGTTCACGGCAAAGGCCACGTCCTCATCGATGACGGTGACCTTCAGGGCACACTGCCCGAGCGGCTCGAGTATGCCCGGCATCTGGAGGACGCCCTGCTGCTCGCCATCGACGGGGCGCGGATTGCCGTGGCCTCCGTGGTGGTCAGTTTCGAGCCGGAAAGCCAGCGCTGGTCCATGGCGGCAGCACCCGAACTGGCCGGCGGCCTCGCTAACGAATTGAAGGCGTCTTTGTAACAACCGCGCCAAAGTGTTGCGCAGGTCACATTAGGTGCCTACTCTTGGTGAGGCTGCAACGGCGCAGCCACCCGGGGTTCGACTGCAGCGTCGCAGGAGCCCAGGGTAACGGTTGCAGCGTCGCAGCCACATAGGGGAAAGGCAGCAATATCTTGACCGAGAAGCTCAACATTCTTGTCCGCGTGGACCTTGACCACGCCCGAGCCCAGGTCCTCGCACAGGGCCACGTCACCGTCCAAAGCATCCAGGCCCTCTACGTCGTGGTGAAACGCGCCAACGCCCTAAAGGAGGGCCTGGACCTGGAACTGGACGTCACCAAAGCACTCGTTGATCCGGAAGCACTCGAACAGCTCCAGGCCTGCTCGCGGACCCACCACCTCCCGGCCAAAATCGATCCGCACCAGTCCCACTGCACGCTCAGCGTGCTGCCTCCCCGGCCCATTGCCTCCCAAAGGAGCGAGCTGCTCGCTGCCTGAGCCGGCGCCTTCTTCTGGAGCACCCCTGACAAATCTGACTCGCAGGTAACGTCGTCAAAATCGTGAATGACGACGTTACCTGCCGGCCCAACCGGGGCCGACGCAGGGCGGTTTCTCCTGAGCTTCTCCTGAGTTCCTCTTGAGTCCGTCTTGAGCGGCCCGCCCTAGAATTAGGTATGGACATTGCCGTTGCAGGTGGAACCGGAATTGTTGGCCGCCATGTGGTCCGCATCGCTACGGAACGCGGTCATCAGGTCACGAGCCTGAGCAGGCGCGAGGGCGTGGACCTGGTCAAAGGCAAGGGGGTGGGCGCGGCACTGAAAGGCGTGGACACCCTGATCGACGTGTCCGGCCTCCGGTCCATGCATACGAAGAAGTCGGTGGACTTCTTTATGGCCAGCACCGAAAACCTGCAGCAGTACGGCAAGGCCGCCGGCGTCAAGCATCATGTGGTGCTCTCCATTGTGGGCGTGGATAAGGCGCCGGCCGGACTCTACGCGGGGAAGCAGGCGCAGGAAGAAGCCGTCCGCCACGGGGAGCTACCCTGGACCATCCTGCGGGCAACCCAGTTCCACGAGTTCGTTGAACAGGTGCTTGACCGGACGTCGTTCGGGCCAGTGGTGATCGTCCCCAGGTTCAGGACCCAGCCCATCGCGGCGGCGGAAGTGGCCGAGGCGCTGGTGGATGCGGCGGAGGCAGGCCCCCAGGGGCTTCTTCCGGACCTGGGCGGCCCGCACGCCGAGCGTCTCAAGGACCTTGTGGACCAGTACCTCCGGAAGAACGGGAGGAAACGTCTGGTTCTGGAATCCACCGCACCGGGAGTCCTGTGGAAAGCGATGCGCAGCGGCGGGCTGCTCCCGGCGGCGGGTGCCGCCGTCGGGCGCCAGACCTTTGAGGAATGGCTGGCCACCCAGCCCAGCCAGCGCCAGGGCTAGGAGCTTCTTGATTGATTCTTGAGCGTTCCTGCGGCGAGCCTTGAGTCTTTCCGTGCACAGTAGTTCGCGTAAGGCCCTTCGCGCTGAGTCCACGGGTTGCAAAGCTGGGTGAGCAACCCGTGGTGCGAGGGCCTTTTGTCGGGGAAACCCGGCGGGTCTCTGGCCCTCGGCGGTGCCATTACGGTGGCACCGCCGAGGAAGGCCGCCGCCGACGCTGAATGACAATATCTGTCACAAAGGTACTGTGAACGTAAATTTCCCTGACACACAGTGTGTATCCGGGGTCATGCTGCCCTAGGCTGAGGTGTCAGCGCCCGGGGCCAACAGTGGTTGTGGGGGCCCCATGGAGGCCGGGCGGAAGCATTCGTCCCACAGCAAAGGTCTCAGACATGAAAAACCCTTCAGCGCGCACCCGGAAAATCGCCCTTTTCGCAGCGGGGCCGGTGGCGGTCCTGATCGCCGGCGGCATGGTTTGGCAGGGCTCGCAGGCTGCGTTCACCGCCTCCACCCGCAACGCCGGCAGCTCGTGGGCCACCGGCAACGTCACCCTCACCGACGACGACCTGGGGGCGGCCGCGTTCACGGTGGAGAACATCGT
>JBKKDH010000185.1:0-15363 GCA_046708445.1 Arthrobacter sp. | reverse complement strand
GCTGCCAACGGCACTACCGAACCACGCACGCGCAGGCGCTATGGCGAAGCAGCGACCAGACGCTGCCAACGTGCCATTGATGACCTGCAAACAAGACTCAGATCCCAGTCGCTGGACCTCGAGCATGCTGAAGCTGTGAACGCCGAGCAGCAGGCACGTCTCAGCAGTCTGCAGGGGGAACTGGCTCATCTCAAACGGGCACAGCGGATCAACATCAAGGATCTGGCCCACGTCGCGGCCAGGCTGCTTGCTGTCACCAAGGCCAAGGACCTCCCACTCGACCCAGGGACCGTCGAGATTCTCCGCCGCCGCGGTTGGATCTCCCAGAAGCGCAGAGCGGAAGCCCGACGGCCATGACCATGTCCATAGCCAGGCTGTCCGCGCAGTCGGGCCTGAAGTATCTGTTCAAAACAACCATGATGGACGACCTGCAAGTCACTCCCACGGACGCCACAACGTACTACATGAAAGCCGGAACCCCTCCGGGCAGATGGCTGGGCTCCGGCCTCAGCGGCATCAACCGCGCATCCGGAAGTGTGGTCACGGAGACGGACGCCAAAGCCCTCTTCGACCACGCTGTCCATCCGGATACCGGCGTCCCTTTAGGCCGAACCTACGGGCAACCCACCATCGCGGAACCCCAGCAGAGCCAAACAGCCAAACGTCGCGCCGTCGTCGGATTCGACCTGACCTTCAGCGTTCCCAAGTCAGTCTCAGTCCTCTGGGCTCTGAGCCCGAGAACGGTGCAGGACCAAATCCTGGAAACACACCACGAAGCAGTCGCAGCCACCCTCAAGTGGCTCGAAGAGTTCGCCATCCATACACGGGCAGGCCGCAACGGCGTAGCCCACATGGGCACGTACGGGGCAATCGTTGCGGCCTTTGACCACTGGGAGTCACGCGCAGGAGACCCGCAGCTGCACACTCACTTGGTCATCGCCAACCGTGTCCAGCGCATCACCGACGGAGCCTGGGTCACCCTGGACTCACGGACCCTGTACAAGGCGGCGGTCGCGGCGAGCGAGCATTACAACGGCCTCCTCTTCGATGCTCTCCAGCGGAGCATCGGCACAGACACCGAGATCCGTGAGCCAGCCGCCAACACTCATAATCCTAGCCAGCAGCTCAGCGGGGTCGACGAAGCACTGATCCGAGAATTCTCGAACCGTTCGCGGCTGATCGACGTAGAAACGGACCGTCTTGTGGCCGCATGGGCAAGTGAACACGGCGGGCGTCCAACAGCCACGACCATCGTGAAGCTCAGGCAGCAGGCGACGCTCTCAACCCGGGCGCCGAAAACTGAAGCTATTACTCCGCTCCATATGCTCTCCGGGCAGTGGCAAGCGCGCGCCATCAGGCTGGGTTACAACCCCAACCGCGTCCTCAGCGAAACCATCCGACGCTCACGCACGTCCCCTTTCCGCAGCTATGACTTCACCACGAACTGGACCGATGCCGTGGCCATGATCGTCAAGGATCGTGTGGCGGCCAAACGATCCACTTGGAACCGCTGGAATCTGCTCGCCGAGGCCGAGCGTGTCTGCGCCGAAATCCGATGCCTGACGCCCGAGGATCGAAACCGCCTGATCGACTCCATTGCGAGCGCCGCTGAGCGTCAGTCAGTTCCGCTCAACGAATACCGGTACAGCGTCGACGCGAGCGCGGCACCCGATCTGTGCCGTGGGAAGCACAGCGTGTTTGATTTCCATGGCTCGCGTCTCTACACCGACGTGACAACCCTCGCCTGTGAGGAGGTGGTCATGGAGGCAAGGAATCACGACGGCGGCCCTGCCGTCAGTGCCACACTCACCATGGATTCACTCGACTCCTACCTACACAACGGCCGCTTCGAACTGCACGCCGACCAACGGGCCGCCGCTGCCAAGGTTCTGCTCAGCGGAAACCGACTCGACGCCGTCGTAGGTCCGGCAGGCACGGGCAAGACCACCACCCTCGGTGCCGTGAAGGCCGCCTGGGAGTCAGAGTTCGGCCGCGGAAGTGTCGTGGGATTGGCGCCGGCGGCGGCGAGCGCCGAGGTGCTAGGCCGGGAACTGGCCATGGTTACGGAGAACGTCGCGAAGTGGCTGCATGAGTCTGTCGGGAATGGGGCCAGCCAACGGGCGACACGGTTCTTCGATCTGGAGCGCAGGCTTGTCGTGGTGAACCCCCAAAGCCTGCGGCGAACCCGGCTCGCTCAGGAGACCGCCCGACTGGCCGCTGAACAGAATAGGTGGCATTTCCACCCGAACCAGCTCGTTGTGGTTGACGAAGCGTCCATGGTGTCCACCCGTCAGCTCTCCGCCCTTGTGCACCAAGTACGAGACGCCGGCGCGAAGATCCTGTTGGTGGGCGATCCTGCCCAGCTGGATGCCATCGATGCAGGCGGCATCCTGGGCTGGCTGGACCGGCAGGGAAAGACTGCGAGGCTCAGTACGATTTGGCGGTTCGAACAGGTATGGGAACGGGACGCGTCGCTGAAGCTCCGGTCTGGAGATTTTGAGGCGATCGCCGCATACGATCAGCGCGGTCGCATCCGGCACGGCGTTTATCTAAACATGGTCGACCAGGCCTATGGGAACTGGCAGTCTGATGTCCGGTTGGGGAAATCGTCCATCCTCATCGCCGCTGACAACGACACGGTGAGCATGCTCAATGAACGCGCCCAGGCCGATCTGGTGGTTCAAGGTGTTGTCGACGCCGAGCACGCTGTTCTTCTTGGTGACGGGCTGAAGGCTGGCCAGGGTGACACCGTCATCGCCCGGCAGAACGACCGAACCATCTGGGACACCAACGGCGACTTCGTAAGGAACGGAACCATGCTCGACGTCGTCCGCGTTACCGACCGCGGTGGCTCTCTTGTAGCAGTCCGCCGGGACAACGGGGCGACGCTGACGCTGCCGCACCATTACGTCTGGTCCTCGCTTGAGTTGGGTTACGCGACGACGGCACATCGTTCCCAAGGCCTCACAGTGGACAGCGGCCACACCGTGGTCACGCGCGGGCGGCTCACCCGTGAACTGCTGTATGTGAGCATGACGCGGGGCCGGAAGGGCAATTACGCCTACATCAGCGAGAACGATCCCCTGGATCATGATGCCCTGGACCCGTCCGTGCAACCGTCATGGCGGGAGATCATCGGTGAAGTTTTGGCCGCTGAAAGTGCCGAACGGACCGCCCATGAGGTCCGGGCTGCAGAACTTTCCAAGGCCGACAGCCTGGAACGACTCAGCGCGGAGCACGACTACCTTGCCCAGATCGCAGCCGGTGAGGATTTGGCTGCGTTCCTCCAGTCTTGTGCGCCGGGGCGGATCGGCGAGCTCCAACAATCACCGTCATGGGGTGCGACCGTCACTGCTTGGCGCCGCAGCAGTTCTGTCAGCCGTCCAAGCGCACAGCGTCGTGTCGTCGAAGCGCTGGAGGCTGGCGCGACTGCAAGAGACGTCACGTCCGTCATCCACTGCCGACTCCGCAGCTTATTGTCGGGTTTGCCGTCGGCTGGCTCTCCAGTGCCACCCGAGACGCTTCACACAGACCGCCCGGATTTGGCTGCCATGATCACTCAAGTGACGAACCGGATGCGGCGCAGATCCGACGCCGTCGTGACAGCAGCGTTGATGTCGGAGACGGAGTGGAAACGTGAGGTCCTGGCGTTCCTAGGGCCGGTGGGACCGGAAGAAGCGAATAGCCTCATTCGCTCCGTTGCGGTCTTCCGAGACCGGTGGGGCATTGATTACTCTCCGCTTCCGCTCGGACCTGTGCCTCCCGGCTACGAGTGGGAACAGAAGCTGCAGCGGACAGAAATCGAACGACGCATGTCCATGTCGAGTCACCAATCCTTGGTCGCCTCGCAACAGGTCGGAGCATGGACGGAAGAGCCCGATATCAGCGATTCGAGTCTAATTAATGTCGGCTGGCAGCTCTAAAATGGACAGCAGTAGGCAATCATGAGCACGAACCCAGTCATCAGGCCCAAATTGGCGACCCCCGCACTGGCACTGACCAGCGTGGTGGCTTTCATCTCGCTTGCTTCACTGTTCGTCGCAGTAGTCCGCGGGGCATCTCTTGAAACTCTCATGGTCGTCGGCCCTGCCCTGCTCCTGGCGGCAGGTGCCGTTGGTTCAATTTGGCTAGCGCGCGTCCGTCGACGTCGCATGTGGATGAGAGACGCCGTACAGAGGTGGCATTACTTCGAAAACGCACGCAGCAGTCATCGGACGACGACCGAAATCACAGTGCTCAGCGTTGACGCCCTGGAGCCCACCGGATCCTGGATCACCATCAACTGGAACCGTTTCGACCACGTTCAGCCGGCATGGATCGAAGCATTGCCCGAGCCGATTTGGCCCGGATCAGTAGTGTTGCTGACGCCGGATCCTGCACAAGTGAGCCCTGGTCAGCCGTGGCCACAGACGTACTACATACGCGCCTCCGATTTGCTGGCATGGGCTCCGCCTAAGCACCCGAGCAGCCGACTGCGGACCTCTCCAGAGCAGGCTCAGCGGTAACGTCATCTGCCGACCTGGCTCCATTCCGGGCCTGTCACCGGCGGGGCGAGATTTTCAGGGCCACCGCTTAGACCCACTGCCGAATCGAACGTATATTCGAATTGGCTCTACAGCGGAGTTTTCGCAGGGCGTAAACATGCTGCTGGGGACTGGATATCCCACGTGAGGCTGTTTGCATCGAATGTGAGCAGAGCCGCTTTAGCAACGATCTCCATTGAGGATGGAAATGCTCGTCCGACGCATAATGGGGTGAATGAACGGCACAGGAAAAGCTGGCGCCGAATGAAGTTGTGGGGGCAGCAGTTTTGGTAATAAGGCACTGCGTCGAGACAGACTGGCACGACGTCGTCGGGCTGGGCAATCAGTTCAAGAAGTACCTCGGTTTATATCCGGCCCACGCCATCCTGATGGCGATCCGTGATGCCCGTGTACTGGGAGCGTTCGAAGACGACAGACTTGTCGGCTACGTACTATTCGATCTTCCGTACTCTGACATCCGGCTCGTGCATTTGTGCGTGAGTCGCCTGTCACAAGGAAGCGGTATCGCGCGAAAGCTCGTCGACGAGATCCATCGCCAACACGGCGACCGACTAGGCATCCGCCTGAAGTGCAGGCGCGACTATGAGGCCCACCAAATATGGCCAAAGCTAGGTTTTCAAGCCCAGAGCCTACCGACGGGCCGTGGAAAAGACAGAGCTGAGATGACTGCTTGGTGGCGGAGTTTTGGCCACGCGGACTTGTTTTCCGCTGCCAGGGAGGACGATATCCGTCTTCAGGCGGTTCTAGATACAAATGTTGTATTGGACCTTGCTCTGGACCGCGAACCACGCACGAAAGAGTACCTTTATGCCCCCACGCTGACCGAGGACGTTACTTTTTGCCTAACTAGATCTGTCACGAACGAACTTTCTGAAACCCTGGATCCCACAGAACGACGTTACGTCATGGACAGCTTAGGCAAGTATGAGTCGCTTATAAGCGAGCTCGTGGTCTGCGACGAACTAGTCAACGAGTTGATGAGCGGTATTGCTGAAGACGAAGTTCGGAGGGATCCAAGTCTTGCCAGCGATACGAGAGTCCTAGCAGAGACGATAGTCTCGGGCGCTTCTGTCATGATTACCAACGATGACAACGCAGCAAGAATCCTCCGTGCACAGGCCAAGCGGCACGGTGTCGACGTCCTTCATCCGTCGCAACTCATCGTGAAAGTTGAGGAGCTCAAAGGCACGCGAAGGAGTTCACCAGATCGAATACAGAACACCTCAATCACTATCACTCAAGCGCTTGCTGGAGGCGACAGGGAACTCGACCACCTAATTAGCTCCCATCGTGGTGAATCTCGGGCTGCATTTACCCAACTGATCAGGTCGCAGGCCGACACCAACATGCGGACGGTTCACGCTGCGGAGAGCAGACTGGCGGATGGTCTCCTTGCAACCATCGTTTCTGGTGACTGTCTTGAGATACCTATTCTCCGAGTGCGCCGCTCTCCCCTTGGCCCGACCCTCATGAAACAAATACTCTTCCAGCTTCGCCACGAAGCTCTAGCCGCTGGAGTGCGACGCGCAGTAATTACTGACCCTGCCCCCGGCGGTGGCGAAGTCGCTGACGCAATCCTCCGAGAAGAGGGATTCCTGCTCCTTGACCAGCGCTGGACCGCCGAGGTCGTAGATGCTCAATTGCGAACGGACGATATGTGGGCCGGAAACTACGAGCCCTGGAACCTGCGGCCGTGGATAGAATCGGGTATGAGCTCCACGCAAGACCTAGCTCGCCTCGAGCACGAGCTTTGGCCCCTAAAAATAGTGGACGCTCCTTTGAACTGCTATGTGGTGCCGATTAAGCAGCGGTACGCCAGCGAACTCCTTGGTTATGACACCCCTCTGTTGGCGCGGCCAGATGGTCTTGGCATCAGCCGTCGACATGTCTATTACAAATCACCCAACTTCTTCCCGGCCAGTCCAGGCCGAGTCCTTTGGTATGTGAGCGGCAAGTCGGGGGGAGCGATTGTAGCCTCTTCCCAATTGATTTCCACTCACCGCGGGTCCCCGAGATCGCTTCACTCAAGGTTTCGTCAATACGGCGTATGGACTCTCCACGACGTCGAGGAACGAGCAAGGAAGACCGGCTCTGCCGTCGCACTTCGATTCGGAGATACTGAAATTTTCCGTAACGATGTCAGGCTGTCGGAGGCCAAACGTATCGTTCAGAAGTACGGAAGGAATCTTGGCACGGTTCAGACCGTTCGGCAGATTGGTCCGGAAGCATTCCAGGAAATTTACGGCAGGGGGATGAACCGGTGACTCACGTTCGCGGACCGCAAGGCTCAACTGTGCCCAGCGCTGTCCTCATTTCCATTCGCAGTAAGTTCGTCAAGTCCATCCTCGATGGAACCAAGACCTTTGAATTGCGGAGGAAGGTTCCACGAGATGCGGCCGGACTAGATGTGATTGTGTACTCCTCCGGCCAGGACAAGGCGATCATGGCCCGCGCGAAAGTAACTCATGTAGCAACTGGAACCCCCGAAGCCATTTGGAGCCGGTATTCTACAATGCTGGGAATCAGCCGCAAGGAATTCGATGCATACTTCCACGGCACGGAAGTTGCCCATGCGCTAAAACTGGGAGATGTCGCAGCCAGCCGACGTCCCGTGTCTCTAGCGGAATTACGCGCGGATCATGGGCTCGAGCCACCACAAAGTTGGCGGTATCTCCAACCTGACTCTTATGACCGCCTTGTTGCGACAGTACATTGAGCACCGGTGGATACGGTGGTCCCAACGTCGGGTTTACCAGAGAGTGATGCGTCTCTGGACTCGGACCGCGTCCAGGATTTACTCTCGGCCGCGGTCATTGGCGGTATGAACTTTAGTGATGCCAATCCTCAAGTGCGTTTGGCGCCTCGGGACGCTTGGAAGAAACGATGACACTGATACGTAGGATCGAGCACGCGCTCGATGAAGGTGTGGATCCTAACCTGTTTGAGGACGCGGCCACCGCTCTGCTCCAGGTCCGGTATCCGTGGCTGTCGCCTGTCGAAGCTGGTCGTGATCTTGGACGTGATGGAGACATATATCGCGTTAACCAGGATGACGCCGACGGTCGTGGGAGGCTCCTCGCCACCACTGGAGATCCCCTGGCGAACCTCAAACGTAGCCATAAGAGTTGGCGGAAGGAACAAGCCGACGGAGAGTTCCGAGTGAACGCGCTAGTTATTGCAACAACGAGGAATCTGACAGGCACGGCCCGCAAGAAGCTGGACGAATATTGCCGGCTAAACGAACTGCCTTTGCCGGAATGCTACGGCCGTAAATGGCTCGTGAATGCACTTAAGAATGATGCAGCATGGCGCGAGCGGCTGATCGGGGTGAGAGGTCGACTCGACGCTCTGATCCCAGTCTCCCAGACGATGGAGGATGAGCCTCCGCCGCTCTTTGGTCGCGATAGCCAGTTGCAGGATATTCTGAATCTCTTGAACCAGGGCAAGGACGTTGTCCTGACAGGCGTAGCAGGGGTGGGCAAGACTCGAATCCTCACCATGTTGAACGGGGCGTACTTAGTAGAGCCCCTTGCCCGAACCCATCTGTTTGACGATCTGATGCAGCTCTCCCCTACAACCGTCGTCATTGACGACGCGCAACTACATAGCGACTTGCTCGCGGAAATCGCCCAGATTCGCGTACAAGAAGGACTGACCTTTTCCGTAGTAGCGACCTGTTGGCCGGACGATGTCGAAAGGATCACTTCGCCGCTGAACACGGCTGGCATAATTACCCTTGAGTTGCTCCCAAGGACGATCATCGACGAGCTCATCTGCGAGTCCGGCGTCACCGCTGTAAGGGCCAGGCGACTTATACTCGGCCAAGCAGAGGGCAGACCCGGGTGGGCCTTGACGCTCTGCCAGGCATTTGTGGATAGCAAAGGAGCCCAGGTTTTTTCGGGTGAGGCGCTGCTGGACAACGTCTTACGGCACCTACGGCAAGTCAGCGAGGATCCCCTTGCCATAGATGTGCTTGCCTGCATGGCTGCCCTGAAAGGGACCACGCCGGATGACCTCGAAAAGATCGCTCAGCTTCAACACCGGCCGTTACCTTTGCTCATGGCTTCCTTAAGAGGGCAGGCCACTCGGGGAATCATCGAAAATCGCGGGGGTCGCTGGCATCTGCAGACGGCATTGGGCGCACCGCTCATCAGTCGGTGGTTTTTTGGTCCAGCGCCTTCCCGAACATGGAGCTCACTGACAACTTCCTTTCCCGAGCGCGTCACGGAACTGGTCTGGGCCCTACTCAACGCGGCAGGAACCACGGGCACCCTTGATACCAAAAGGGCTGCACGGGATTGGGCACATTCCCTTCCTGAGGTTCAAGAATGGAATGCGGACACTCTCAAGCTGCTCAGAAAATTTGCCCTTCTTGATGAAGGTGCAGCTGATTTCGCTTCTTCAGGGGCCAGAGGCGTGCTGGCTTTAGACCGGTCCCCGATCATCATCTGGGAAACAAAATATGATCCCACGGGAGACGCCGCCAAGATGGTTCTGCGTACATCTGTGAACACTTGGTGCAACGAGGCCGCCGTCCATGGCCTTCTCGACCTCGCGCTAAACGACCCCCAGTCCCGGCACAACCGGTCCGACGATCCCCTGAGAATCATTGGCGGTCTGGCCACCCACTTGGACCCCGACCGAGGATCGATTTTTCCCGTCAGGAGGATTCTTCTCGGCCACTTGTGCAGTTGGTTAAAGGAAAACCTGGATTCCCGTGAGCGCTGGACCGTTTTTGCCGAAGTGGCGAAAGATGTGCTCTCCCCGACCGCTGAGGGGGCTTGGTCGGAACCAGCAGAATCCCGTTCGTTCACTATGGCCCATCATGTGGAGCCTGCATTGCGCCTAAAAGGCCTAGTGTCACTTTGGAGTCAGAATGTCACCCCCCTTCTCGAAAAGAGTGCTGCAACAATCGGAGGCCCACAGCTAAAAATCCTTGTGGGACTTTGGGAGGACTGGCTTCGACTTGCGGCCGGTATCGGTCCCGGCACTTCGGAGGTTGGCGTAGATCAACGTCAAGAAGCACTAGCGGGTTCATGGACCATGATTAATGACCTTCAACCCCTACTCAACTCTCATCCTGGAGCCAGTCACTTGGTAGCCGAAGCACTGGTTCTGGCGCGGGCCTGGGACTTGAAACCGCCAGAGCCCTGGCCCGCTGTCGATCTCGACAGGGATCTTGAGTACTTCGTGGGTCATCGCAACAACGAAATATCCTTTGACGAGTGGGAAACCCAACGCGAGTCGGAAAGCAGATTATTGGCTGACCGCTTGCTCGCATTCGGGGCCGAACGAGGAATCGCACGCTATGTCGAACTGACAAAACAGGCAACCGACATCGGGGCGAACTCTGATGGTCGATTGCTGCCGCTGTTCATCTCGGAGAAAGCTACCAACCCACTCGATTGGTTGAAACTGGCGATTGCTGCCGATGCAGGCAGCCTGTCGTACCAGTTCCTTTTGGAGTCCAGGAAGCGCAGGCTCCCGGTCGACCTCGGCCTGATCCAAACCGGGCTGGAGGGCAAAAACACTCGCGGAGCCGTTATCAGAGCCGTCTTGACAAACGGCACTACGGACAAAGTCTCAACGACCGTCCTCGACGCTCTGCAATCCGACGATGCTCGCCACATCGAGTCGATCGTGACGAGCGAAACCCCTGATTCATTGCTGCAAAGTCTGCTAGATCATGAGGCTTCCCAGATTCGGGCTCAGACTGCCTTAGCATTTTCAATCGCGGGCAAGTATGGTCCCGCATTACCTGAGGCTGTTCGTCCTCAGTGGCGGGCTGCCCTCCTTGCGGCCAGCCCCGTTACCACCACCGACCACGCGAGGTGGAGGTTGATCGAGACCCTAAAAGCCAGTCAGACTGATGACCCTTCACTATGTGCAGAGTGGTTCACCCTTCATTTGGACGAGCTGCAACGAGCTGGCACCCGCACCCATGACGACTTCATGAAAGTTGCTCGGGGGCTCCCCCGGGCCCAGCGCGCGGAGATATGCCGCGCGCATAAAGGTTGTGGATTCGGGAGCCCGATGCTGAATGCTCTAATCGGTGACGACGGGGAACTAGCCACGACACTTCTCAGTGAGGGCACGATAAGTATCGACGAAGCCTTGGACGCGCTATCAGGTGAACGCGATACCGGCGCAAAGATCCTCGCGCCGGTACTCCTAGAAGCGGGAGTGCCGCCGCAGCGAATAACCGGGCGCATATACTCCCACCGCTCTTGGACAGGCGATGAATCCAGCGCCATCGAGGCAGACATCGAATGGTTCCAAAATCTCGCCATCCACGACGAACGGCTTCGGGTGATCAGCCAAATTGCCATCGCAGAACTCACATCGGAATACGAGCGTGCAAAAGTCGAGGAGAAACGCGAAGCCATCCGGGGGTGGTCCTAATGACGCCACTGTGCAAGAGGCCTGCTGGCAGTAAAGACTTTAGACGCCCCCTAAGGCATACCCAGTCTCAGGGGCCGTTGGCCACGCTGAAGGCGTCTGCGGGCCCTTCAGGAACCTATTTGACGCGGACGCGTCCACCCTTAATCCAGCCACGTAGTGTGCGTGAAGAAGTTACCCTAACAAGCAGCTTTGCGAAGCTCTGTTTTCGACGTTAACGCACCGAGGAGAAGTAGCTGCGAGAACTCGCGTCCCTGGATGAATAAGGAGTTGTCTCGGGCCCCTCCATGTGGCCGCAACAGGCGCATTGCTTGTGGGAGGGAATGGGCAGTTCTCAAACGTCGGGACCGCCGAAGTCATTCAAGCAGTCAATCGCAGAGTGCAAGAGCAGCATCAATGACGGGGCTGATGTCGATTTTCAGACCGGAAACATCGGGATGCGGTGCCCAGATTGGATCAGCGTTTTGTCACCCAGGGGAGAGATCGGCGAGGTCATACCAAGTGACGCCGAAGGCCCCTCCGCCGCTCTCCCTCTGCGACGGGCTGTTCTACCAAGCAGTGGTCTCAAACCGGCAGACCGCGGCACCGCCCACTTATCCTTGTTCCATGCCGAGAATACCCGAAGCAACCAAGCTCGATGGACCTGACGAAGGGTTCTACGACCCCCGCGAAGGCGCTAAGGGTTACGCACCCATCGTCGCCTCATTCGGCGCCCTCGCAGTTACCGCCATCGTTGTCGTCTTCAGTGCCACCGCACCCGGCAACAACCCAGAAAACCTCACCCTCACTACAGGGCTCCTTGCCATGGCCGTCTTCGGTAGCTTCCTCGCGGCGTTCGGCCTCGCCGCCGTGGGCGCCGAAAAACACCCCACCGCCAACCTCCCCGCGGTAGTAATGTTCCTGGCCATTCCGGTGGCACTGGCGTTTATAGGGATCCTGGGCGCATTCGAAGTACTGGCAGCCACCTTTGTCCCGCAATCCACGATGCTGTTCGCGCTCATCACGGGGGCCGGAGGAGCTGTATCCGTCGTGTTCAGCGCGTTTGTTGTTGGAGACAGCTGGGGCATGCATCCGACGACAATTGCAGGACCTCAGTTTGAGGAGTGGCGGAGCCGCCAATGGATCCAGAACGCTGAGCATGCGCAGCGTCAGTCAATCCTACTTGTCCTGGTGGGGATCGTCCCGGTCATTATCGCTGTCATCCTCAGGCTGGCGAATGCCCGCATCGGCATCGGATTGACGGGGATCAACGTCACCGTCGGCGTCGGTATTCTCCTGATCCTCACGGGCACAGCCGCTGGCATCTTCCGGGCCCGTCACCCTTATCAGGACAACGACCAGAAAGGCATTCGCCGCTGGGAAGCGTGGGCGAGCAGCATGGCCATCAGTGTCTACACTGCTTGGCTGCTCCTAGTCCTCCCCATTTGATTCTGGTCAGTCCGCCGAAGCACCAACTCACAACTACTGCCTCGTCACTCTAGGTTACTGAAGCATCGGCTGAGTCAAGCTCCCGAAGCAGGCCATGGACGTTTCTTCGCCCAGTGGTTAGTGCCGAGAGGGATGCGAAATCCCATTTCACTTTACAGAAAATAGCCCGCGTTACTGTGCTTATCGACGTCCGCCGACGCTGACAAATGTGATTCAAGGTGAGTTCCTGATGGAATGGCTTCGTACGAGTCGTGTTCGGAAGTGGCCGCCCAAGTCAGCGCCGAATCTAACGGGCCGGAGCATTCGACAAGAAGATCCACGCCAGACGTTTTGATGCCAGCGGCAACTTGTGCGGGCACCACGGGGCTGGAACCGCATTTCGGGCCATCTGCGGCACTGAGGGCGCATTAGAGCCGACGAGAACCGTCCGAATCCGGCGCTCAATCCGGGCCACCTTATGTGGAACTCGCTGTAGCTCCAGACCGAGCGCTCAGCAGCCACAAGAACCTTCAGCAGACGAAGAGACACCGGAAAATGTTTACCAGCTCATCTCATTCCCCGTCGCCGGGCCAAAAGGGGGCACCACCACCGGGCTCTTTGTAGAAACGTTGTAGGGCGGCACCGAGGACATCCCGGTGACGGGTGCGTCCACAGAGGCTGCGGCGTTAGGACGAGGCGATGGGTGTGTGGAGCGCTGGTAGACGGTAATCCCGAATCGAAGGTCCGGGCCAATGGTCTCGGCAATGATGCGTCGGGACTCACGCCGTTCCCCGTCCTTGTCGTAGGCGCGGAATTCAAGCTCTCCGGCCACATGGACGGGGTCTCCCTTCTTCAACGAGTTCGCCACGTTCTCTGCGAGCGCACGGAAGGCGGAAACATTGTGGAAGACGGGTTCGCCATCGCGCCAAGTACCGTCAGTCCCCTGGATTCGCTGGTTCACAGCAACACGTAACTTGGCATGTGCCACGCCGCTTTCGCTGATGGTGAGCTCCGGATCGGCGACAAGGTTGCCGGTGATGCTGATTGGAATCTTGGTGCCCATTTTGTTCTTTCCTTTCCTGTGCAAGCGGGCCCTTCCCGCTCGACAATGCTCGCGTTCGGTGTCACGGTCCAGCCATCTCTGGCCCGTCGACGGTCCTGAGTGAAGGCCCGGGGCCGGCATGGCCCGCCGTCGGCGTAATCTTTGGATCGCGCCCCGGGCTCGCCAGTTTGCCGCCAAACCCCGGCGGCTGAGTGATTTCCAAGATCCCCTTCGTCGCCGCAGTCACCCGGCCGAGAACCGACTTGGCAACATCCACGCGGGACGTTGGGTGCAGGCTGTACATGTCCTGTTCGAAGGCAGCGCGCTGAGTCTGGATTACCGATTCGGCCCATCCCCACAGGTACAGCCCCGACTGCTCCCCGCGGTCGATGCCGTGGGCCTTCAGAACCGTGTAGGCGACGGATTCGGCTTCGACTTCTGCAAGACCACGATGCTCCGAGCTGCTGCCGTAGAGCCTTCCCGTCTTGTCATCAGGACCGTGGAGCATGACATGCCCCAGCTCGTGCGCGAGGACCGCAACCTGCTCTTCTATGTTCATCCACGTCCCCACCTCGATGCGTCGCTGTGCGAAATCCGTAAAACCGCTGGCGAGCCCGTGCTGAGCACCAGATTCCTTCAGCTCGAAACCATGCTGTCGGGCAACAAGGGTCAACGCGTCCCACAACTTCTGGCTAGTAGCCTCCGAGTGGGTTTCGCCGCGGGGCACCAGCAGTGGCCGGCCCCTCGTTTGTGATACGTCGAAGACCGCTTGGCCGCGCCAACCGGTCACCACGGACTTCTTCTCGTCGCTGAGGGCTTCCTTGGGCACGGCGTCACCGATCGGAAAGCGCTGACGGGTCCCATCGGGCATCCTAATTTCCTGTACCCGAGCCGTTCGAGGCGCGATGACCCATAAAGCGTGTTCGCCCTTCAGTACCGCGCGACCGTGACGCTCCCACTCCCTGTACCCGGCCACAAGACTCGGCTCCTGGGTTCCACGCCGAGCCATCTGCATCATGAGTAATGCGACGTTGCCGCCCGAGTACCGCCACAGGGTGGCGGACGCATCGAGCAGGACCTGCCACTGGTCCGGGGACTCAACAGCCCTTTCGAGCATCGCGTGAAGTCCTTGCGTCAGTACGGCAATGCGCTCTTCAGGAGTCGTCCCCGTCTTGCTGAGGTCGGCAAGACGGGGCTCTGAACCAAGGGGCACAGAATCACCCACGAACTCAGACGTCGGTGCCACGACAGCAACCCTCCACACTTCTCGGATCCGCTAGGAACAGTTACCTATTCATGTCGACGCGGCGCGGAACCGCATGACGTCAGAAATCCGCCTCAAGTTGGTGGTGGCTACGCTGCCACTCACTGAACTCCGACTCCTCCGTCGTCAGCAGGCGAACGGTAGGCTCCTTATGCGCCTGGAGGCCGACGCACCCGGCAGCCCGGCAGTGCGTCCTCAATCGCTCGACGGCGTGTGGCAGCCTCTCGTGGAAGGCAAGCGGCCCAAAGCCGGAGTCGTCCGGGGTGTAGGAGGCGAGTTCGGCCCTCTGGAGGGCATAGAGCTCAGCCACAATCTCAGAGTGCCGCCACCAGCATTCGGGGACGACCGACGTCGTGAGCTTATAAGTGGCGACCAACCACCTGACCCATGCGGCCAACGCGTGCCAGGCACCCTCTGCCTGCTGGGGCTCCATATCCCGCCATCTGTAGGTTGTACCGTTGGCTCCTCCCGGCGGGCGAAATGCCGAGCGGAAGAGCTGCGCGGTCAGGTCCTCGTCGTCCGCTCCGATGGACGGGATTTCGAAGCGGTCCCCATCCTCATAAGTGCTCATCGTCCGTCTCCTCAATTCGCTGCTGACGCAGCCTGTGACCTTCAGCCAGCACCCGTTCAAGTTCCGTTTTGGAGCGCCCCAGCTCAGCCGCGTCCTTGCGCTTGTGCCATTCACGGAGGTCCAGGAGGATCGGCCT
>JBKKDH010000184.1:0-5581 GCA_046708445.1 Arthrobacter sp. | reverse complement strand
TGGTAGAGATGCGCTCCGGCGGCATCTGCGGCTCCGACATGCATTATTACGCCGACGGCCGCAACGGCACCAACGTACTCACCCAGCCCACGGTGCTGGGGCATGAAGGCGCCGGAGTGGTCATCGCCGCAGGTTCTGACGCCAGCATCGCTGCGGGCACCGCCGTCGTCATCGAACCGGCGCTCCCCTGCCATAACTGCCCCACCTGCCTCTCAGGCCGGTACAACCTCTGCCCCACCGGAACCTGCTTCGGCTCACCTCCCACCGATGGTCTCTTCGCCCGGCACGTGGTGGTTCCCGAAGCAGCCGTCCACGTACTGCCCGCCGCGATCCCCGCCGAAATCGGAGCGGCCATCGAACCGCTCGCCGTCGCCGTCTGGGCTGTGGAACGCGCCCAGGTCCGGGCCGGGTACCGCGTGCTCATCACCGGCGCGGGCCCCATCGGGCTGCTGGTGTCCCAGGTTGCTGCCGCCAGGGGTGCCACAGAGATCGTGGTGACAGACGTGAACGATGACCGGCTGGCCCTCGCCCCCGAATTCGGTGCGACCCGCACGATCAACACCGCCACGGCGCCTTTGGACCTGACCAACATGGACCGCCTGATCGAATGCTCCGGCAACACGCACGCCTTGGCTGCCGGCATCCAAACCCTGGCGCCGGCCGCCCGTGCCACAGTCGTCGGCCAGGCCCGGCCCACCGTGGATGGAATTCCGCTCGGATTCCTCCAGCGCTACGAAATCGACCTCGTCACCGCGTTCCGCTACGCCAACGCGTTCCCGACAGCGATCAAACTCGCGTCATCAGGAGCCGTGGACCTTTCAGCCATCATCACCGCCACCTACCCGCTCGAAAGCGCCGCTGCCGCCCTCACTGCACCCGTCACCGACCCGACCAACCTCAAGGTTTTAATCACCTACTGAAATTCACAGCTTCAGCCCGGTCCGCGCCCATTCCGCGAACCACCCCACGCAGCATCCATTCAAAGGAGTATGGAAATGACCACAGCAGCACACGTTCCCCATCAGGAGCTGGACCAAAGCAAGGTCCGCAAGGCAGCCCTTGCCGGCCTCATAGGCACCACGCTCGAACTATATGACTTCGTCATTTACGGCACAGCGGCTGCCCTCGTATTCAGCAAACTGTTCTTCCCCAACGAAACCCCGGCCGTCGCCATGATCGCCAGCTTCAGCACGTTTGCCGTGGGCTTCCTGGCCCGTCCCATCGGCGGAATCTTCTTCTCCCACTTCGGGGACCGCCTCGGCCGCAAGTGGGTCCTGGTCACCACCTTGCTGATCATGGGCGGCGCGACCTTGCTCATCGGCCTGTTGCCCACCTACGAACAGGTGGGCGTCTGGGCTCCGATCCTCCTTGTGCTGTGCCGTGCCGGTCAAGGCTTCGGCGCCGGCGCCGAACAGTCCGGCGGCGCTACCCTGCTCACCGAATCCGCCCGTCTCGGGAGCCGGGGCAAGATGGCATCACTGATCATGGTGGGTGCTGCAGCCGGCACCGCCTTGGGCGCACTCGTCTGGATGGCTGCCCAGGCACTGGCACCGAACGACATGATGACCTGGGGCTGGAGGCTTGTCTTCCTCTCCAGCATCTTCGTCACCATTGCGGCGATGATCATCCGGCGCAAGCTGGACGAATCCCCGGTCTTCGAAGAAATCAAGCGGACCCGAGAAGAACCGCCTGCACCGCTGAAGGAAGTAGCCAAGTTCGGCAAGGCCAACGTCCTTCGTGTCACGATGATGACGTTCGGCGTCAGCGCGCAGTCCTACACCATCCAGGTGTTCATGGCGACCTACCTGATCTCAGTAGTCGGAACTGACCCCAAATTCATCCCGCAGGTGCTCCTGATCGGCGCCCTTTGCGGCGGTGCAGCAGCAGTGGCCTTCGGAATGCTGTCTGACAAGATCGGCCGCCGGCGCGTCGTCTCGATCATCACTGGAGCGCTTGTTCTCTTCCCGGCACCCGCCTTCATGCTTCTGACCACCGGATCACCCGTGGCCATCATCCTGGTGATGGTTGTCGGCTTCATGCTGGCCTGCCAGGGTGTTGTGGGCGTGCACATGAGCTACTTCCCGGAAATCTTTGGCAGCCGCTACCGCTACGCCGGCGTCACACTCGGCCGTGAATTCGCCTCGATCATCGGTGGCGGCATAGCCCCGATGATCTGCGCCGGACTCCTGGCACTCTTCAGTAACTCCTGGATCCCTGTTGCTATCTACATGTCCCTGGTCATGCTCGTCAGCTTCATCGCAACGAGGATGACACCGGAAACCCTCAACCGCGACCTCACCGACCCGGAAGATGTCCGGTGGACGAACGAGGTCACCCAAGAGAACGCCGCCATGCCGGATGCAACAGTGGCACAGCACGTCAAGTAAGACTCTTGAACGCCCGACGGCGGCACGCACCGCCGTCGGGCGAGTCACCACTTCTCACCCGACCAGAAGGAACCTCCATGCAGCGCCTCGATGACCAGGGCACTCTTCTCCGCCCGGCCCCATCCGCCGTCCTCCGTGCAACGCGGGTGGTGGCCGTCCTCCGTGCCGCCCATGCTTCGGAGTACGCCCCGATCATCGAGGCGCTCCAGCTCGGCGGCGTACTGAGCATCGAACTGACCCTGAGCACCCCAGGGGTCTGGGACGAACTGCCCCGCCTGCAGGAGAGGTTCGGCGACGCCCTGGAAATCGGCGTCGGAACCGTCACCGCAGCAGCTGAAGCGGAAATTGCACTTGACCTTGGCGCAGCCTATCTCGTTACCCCTGTCACCGACCCGGACGTCATCGCGGTCTGTGTCCGCCGTGGCGTCGCCGTCTACCCCGGCGGCCTGACGCCCACCGAACTCCATATCGGGTGGAAACTGGGCGCCACCGCCGTCAAGGTCTTCCCGGCCTCCACCGTTGGCGCCGGCTATGTTTCCCAGCTGCGAGGCCCGTTCCCTGACATCCAGGTCATCCCATCAGGTGGCGTGGACATCGGCGACGTCCCGGACTGGATTCGGGCAGGAGCCCTCGCCGTCAGCCTGGGCGGGCCCTTACTGGGGGACGCCTTCAAGGGCGGGGACCTGCAGGAACTCACGGCCAGGGCCCGGCGCGTCCGCGACCTGGTCGACAAAACCGCAGACGAACTTGGGGGCAGCCAGTGAACGCAGCGCCGTATGTCCTCACCTTCGGCGAAACCATGGCACTGATGCGTGCTGACCAGGTCGGTCCCCTCGCCCACGCCTCCACCCTGAGCCTGGGCATTGGGGGCTCGGAATCCAATGTCGCTATCGGCCTTCAGCGGCTCGGCGTGCAAGCCGTGTGGTGCGGGCGCGTAGGAGCTGACTCCCTGGGCAACCTGGTGGAGCGGGAAATCCGGGCCGAAGGCGTCGACGTCCGTACCGCCGTCGACCCGACCGCCCCCACCGGACTCATGATCAAGGAACGTCGGACGCCCGCCACTCAACGCGTCAGCTACTACCGCTCCGGCAGCGCCGGATCCCGGATCACACCGCAAGACATCGACGAACAACTCCTTACCGGCGCTGAACTCCTGCACGTCAGCGGCATCACCCCCGCACTCTCGCCGCAGGCCGAGGCAACCCTCCGGTACGCCGTGGACACGGCGAGAGCCCACAATGTCACTGTCTCCTTTGATCTGAACTACCGCGGAAACTTGTGGTCCGCCGAAGATGCAGGAGGCGTCTACCGGGACATCATCCCGCTGGCCGATATCGTGTTCGCGGGCGATGATGAAGCTGCAATAGCAGTCGGCGCCGGCGAACCGGAGGAATTGGCCCGGCGAATCGCTGCGCTCGGGCCTAGCCAGGCTGTCATCAAGCTCGGCGCGGACGGCGCACTGGCATTGATAGAGGGTACTTTGTTCCGCCAGGAGGCAATCACAGTTGACGCCGTAGACACTGTGGGTGCCGGTGATGCATTCGTCGCCGGCTACTTGGCGGAACTCGTCACCGGCCACGGGCCCCAGGACAGGCTCAAAACCGCTGCGGCAACCGGGGCCTTCGCCTGCCTTGTTCCGGGAGACTGGGAAGGCTTCCCCCGCCGGCACGAACTTTCGATACTCCAGACGCGTGAGCCGGTAAGCCGCTGAGCGCCCCCACAGACACGGAGACGATGATGACTTTGACAAGCCCGGACCAGACCCCCTACTTCGTTGGCGCCTATGCTGCCGCACCAAGCCTTTCCGGATGGGACCCAGCTGCAGAAGGGAGGTTCCTGGCTTCCGTCCTTACGTTGGACGGCGTGGCCGGCCTGGAAGTTCCCTTCACGGGGAAGCTGCACAAAGACGACGAGGCCTGGTTCCTTCGGCAGCTCCCCGAGGAGGCCCGCTTTGTAGTGACAACGATTCCCGGGACCATGGCCCGGCTACAGGCCGACAAGACCTTCGGCCTTGCCTCAACGTCCGCGGCCGGCCGGCGGTCAGCACTGGATTTCGTCAGAGGAGCGCTTGATGCCGTGAAGCGGCTCAATCAACAGCTGGGGAGGCCCGCCGTTGTAGCCCTGGAACTGCACGCCGCCCCCGTCGCTGTCAGGGACGCCGCATCGGCCGCTGCCCTGGAAGCGTCACTGATCGACCTGGCGGACTGGGACACGGCCGGCGCCCGCCTCGTCCTGGAGCACTGCGACGCCCTGATGCCAGGCCAGGCGCCGGCCAAGGGGTTCCTTGGCCTGGAGGCGGAGGCCGAAGCAGTTCAACGGGCCAACGACGCCACGGGCAAGTCGATGGGCATCGTGATCAACTGGGGCCGGTCTGTCATTGAGCAGCGTCAGCCTGAAGCCGCCCGTGAACACATCGCCTACCTCCGTGATCGCGGCCTCCTGCGCGGGGTCGTATTTTCCGGGTGCGCCAGCGTGGACACGAGGTTCGGCGACGCCTGGGACGATGTCCACGTCCCGCCGGCTCCTGCCGGGTCCGGCGCTGAGGGCTCCAACGGCACCTCGGACCACCACCTTCTGGAGCCCGCCTCGCTGCTGACCCCCGAACGGATCGAGGAGTGCCTGCAGGCCGCTGGCACGCTGCCGGAAACAGGCTTCCGAGCAATCAAAGTGGCAGCTCCGCGGAACGCCAGTGTGGATCAGCGGGTCAGCGTCATCTCACAGACCCTGGCCGCGGCGCGTTTAGCCTCACCAGGCCCGGGACCGTCTCCCCGGAGCCCCGGCCAACGGCTGAACGCGTCCTAGGTTTCGATGCACTCTTGACGCCCGGCACTCCGAAGTCCAACATATGAGTTCTCTGCGCGCCTCAGCGATGGCCCAGGGGCATCGGGCCGCCCCTCCAACGCCGGCAAACCGGGACGAGCGCAGCCAGCCAGCGGACTAGTGGACGGCAGTAGTTTTATGAGAAAAGTGAGCGTCACCAACAATGTGTCCCTGGACGGCGTCATGCAGGCGCCTGGACGGTTCGATGAGGACACCCGCGGAGGTTTTGAGCGCGGCGGCTGGGCCTTGCCGTACAACGACGAGGTCATGGGACGCGTCATGGGTGAGGGCATGTCCCAAACAGGCGCCCTCCTGCTGGGGCGGCGCACCTACGAGGACTTCGCCGGCTACTGGCCCCGCCAAACGGACAACCC
>JBKKDH010000183.1:0-3297 GCA_046708445.1 Arthrobacter sp. | reverse complement strand
GTGTGGACGTTCGGCTCGCCGATGGTGATCTTCCTGGCCGGCCTGCGGCAGGTCCCGGCCATGTACTACGAAGCCGCCTCCATTGACGGCGCCTCCAAGTGGCGGCAATTCCGCAACATCACCCTGCCGCTGATCAGCCCCATCATTTTCTTCAACCTCATCATGCAGCTCATTGGGTCCTTCCAGACCTTCACCCAGGGCTACGTGATGAGTGGCGGCACCGGCGGCCCGGCTGATTCCACGCTGTTCTACAACCTGTACCTGTACCAAAAGGGCTTCACCGAATTCGAGATGGGGTATGCCTCCGCCATGGCGTGGCTGCTGTTGATGATCATTGCGATTTTCACCGCCATCAACTTCATCGCGTCCAAGTTCTGGGTCTTCTACGACAATTAAGGCAACCGCAATGGCTCTCCTCGAATTACCCACCAAAAACAAGCAAAAGAAGGACACGGCCCCGGAAGATGCCTTGACCGGCACCCCCGGTACCCGCTTCTCCCGCCACCTGATCCTGTGCCTGGTTGGCTTGGTGATGCTGTACCCGCTGCTGTGGCTGATCTCCAGTTCGTTCAAGCCCAGCAACGACATCTTCCGCCAGCTCGGACTGTGGCCCGAGAACTGGGACTTCAGCAACTATGAACAGGGCTGGGCGGCGTTGAACCAGCCCTTCCATGTCTACCTGATCAACTCCCTGATCGTGGTGGTGTTCTCCATCATCGGCAACATCTTCTCCTGCGCCCTGGCCGCCTACGCCTTCGCACGGATGGAGTTCACCGGCCGGAAGCTGTTCTTTGCCCTGATGCTGGGAACCCTGATGCTGCCCGGCCACGTCCTCCTGGTGCCGCAGTACATCATCTTCTCCCAGCTCGGCTGGCTGGACACGTACCTGCCGCTGATTGTGCCGAACTTCATGGCCACCAACGCGTTCTTCATCTTCCTGATGGTCCAGTTCATGAAGGCACTGCCCAAAGAGCTTGACGACGCCGCCCAGATCGACGGCTGCGGACCCTTCCGCACCTTCCTGCGTGTCATCATGCCCCTGTGTGTGCCGGCCATGGCCACCACCGCGATCTTTACGTTCATCTCCACCTGGAACGAGTTCTTCGGGCCGCTGCTCTACATCCAGAACCAGGACCTCTATACGGTGCCCCTGGCGTTGAGGGCCTTTATGGACTCGGAAGGCCAGAGCATGTGGGGCCCCATGTTCGCCATGTCCGTGGTGTCCATCGCCCCCATCATCGGTTTCTTCATCGCCGGCCAGAAGTACCTCATCAACGGCATCGCCACCACCGGGCTGAAGTAGGCCCGCCCTCGGGCGCCGCTGCGCGCAGCCCCGGCTTTGGGGCGGACACCCCGGCGCGCCTGCCTGCTTCTCCGTACGCATCACTGACTGAACAACCCTTACCGAAATCCGGGCTGGAGGCTGCCCGGATACAAAACAAAGGAGTTTTGCATGAGTTTGCGACGTCTCTTAGGCGCGGCCACCGCCGTCGTCATGCTGGGGAGCCTCACGGCACTCCCGGCGAGCGCGGCCCCGGCCCGTTCCGGCTTTGGCACTACCGGCTTGCAAGCCGGAGCCCTGGCTCCCGCGATGACCCTGGCTGCGGAAGACACCCCCGAGGCGATGTGGAAGCAGACCCCGGACGGCTTCGCGTCCCTTCCCGGATACGGGCTGGCGGGAACCACCGGCGGCCAGTCCGGCCGCATCGTTACCGCATCCACCATCCAGGAACTCAAGGACTACGCTGCCGCCAGCGAGCCACTGGTCATCTTCATCCGCGGCACCCTCAAGGCCACGGACTACATCAAGATTCCCGTCGCCGCCAACAAAAGCTTCATCGGCGTGGGCGCCGGCGCCGAAGTGGTGAACGCCGGCTTCAAGCTCATCAACGTCTCCAACGTCATCTTCCGGAACTTCACGGTCCGGGACGCCTACATTCCGGGAGACTGGGACGGCAAGAGCCCGGAGAACGACCGCGACGGAATCCAACTGGACACCACCCACCACGTCTGGGTTGACCACATGAAGTTCGAGCGCATGGGCGACGGCCTGATCGCCACCCGCAAGGACTCCGACCTCATTACGTACTCCTGGAATGTCTTCGCGGACAACAACAAGGCCCTGGGGGTGGGCTGGACCGCCAACGCGGTGACCCGGATGACCATCCACCACAACTGGATCCGCAACACCACCCAGCGCAACTTCAGCCTGGACAACACTGCGGCAGCCCACGTCTACAACAACTTCCTGCAGGACATCGGCCAGTACGGCATGATGGGCCGCAACGCCGCCAAGGTGGTCCTCGAAGGCAACAGCTTCACCGCCGTGCAGGACCCGGTAGTCGCCAAGGATCCCGCCACCGAAGTGGTGAACCGGGACAACGTCTTCAACGGCACCCGCGGCCGCAAGGACAACGTGGGTGCAGCCTTTGACCCCACTCAGTACTATGCCTACCAAAAGGACGATGCCGCCGGCATCCCGGACATCGTTGCAGCCGGCGCAGGCCCGCAGGAAATCAGCGCCCCCAACAACACCACGGAGATCACGGTTGCCCTCGACGGAACCGGTGACTTCGGCAGCCTCCAGGCGGCGATCGGGTCCGTCCCCAGCGGCAGCACCCTGCCCCGCACCATCACAGTGAAGCCCGGCACCTACCGGGAATCGGTGAACGTTTGGGCAGACCGTCCCAACCTCACCATCCAGGGAGCCACGCCCAACCCGGCTGACGTCGTCATCAGCTACGACCTCCCGGCCAACGGCGTGAAATTCTTCGGCGGAACCTGGGGCGCGGGCGGCAGCGCCACGCTCAACGTCCTCGCCGAAGGCACCACAGTGCGCAACCTCACGGTGGAAAACGCTTACGACGAGGCCGCTAACGGAGGCAGCCAGGCACTGGCCGTTCGGACAGTGCCGGACCGGGTGACCTTTGACGGCACCCGCTTCCTGGGCAACCAGGACACCTACCTGGCGGACACCACCGGCCGTGACGACTCGGCCCGCACCTACCTCAAGAACTGCTACATCGAAGGGGATGTGGACTTCATCTATGGACGCGGCACGGCTGTTTTCGACGGCTGCACCATCCACTCGCTGGACCGCGGCAGCGCCACCAACAACGGGTACATCGTGGCGCCCAGCACCAAGAACTCCAACCCATACGGATTCCTGATCGTGGACAGCACCCTGACGTCGGACGCCGCGCCGGGACCCGTGAGCCTGGGCCGGCCCTGGTTCGCCAGCAGTGCTCCCAACGCCCACCCGATGGCCGTCATCAGGGACTCCACCCTGGGCAGCCA
>JBKKDH010000182.1:0-11888 GCA_046708445.1 Arthrobacter sp. | reverse complement strand
CTTTAAGGCTTAGTCAGCTCAAGCCTTGGCAGCCTTGCCCGGCAGCGCCAGCTTGAAGACCTTCGCCCAGGACGATCCCACCTGCTTCAGCAGCGGACCCGTGGTGTACTTCAGGCCGTAACGCTGGCAGATCTCGCGGACCCGCGGAGCAACCTCGGCGTACCGGTTGGAGGGCAGGTCCGGGAAGAGGTGGTGCTCGATCTGGTGCGACAGGTTGCCGGTCATGAGGTGCATGAACTTGGAACCGGAGATGTTGGCGGAGCCGATCATCTGGCGGACGTACCAGTCGCCGCGGGTTTCGCCTTCACCATTTCCTCGGTGAAGGTGTCAGTGCCTTCGGGGAAATGGCCACAGAAGATCACGGCGTGGGCCCAGACGTTGCGTACGGCGTTGGCGGTCAGCGTGCCGTAGAGGGCCTGCTTGCCGGAGCCGGTGAGCATGGCGACGGCGGGGGTGGCGGCGTAGTCCTTGGTGAACTGGGTTATTACCTTGCGGCCCAGGGCCTTAATGTCCTTGTTCAATGCCTCCTTGGACTTCTTGCCTTCCTTGTACTCCGTCAGCTCAAGGTCGTAGATGGCAATGCCCCACTCGAAGATGGGGGCCAGGATGGCGTTGAACAGCGGGTTGGCCAGGTTGATGGGCTTCCACGGCTGGTTCTCGTCCATGCGCAGGAGGTTGTATCCGACGTCGTTGTCCTTGCCGAGCACGTTGGTCCAGCGGTGGTGGAGGTCGTTGTGCGTGTGCTGCCAGGAGCGCGACGGGGTGACGAAGTCCCATTCCCACGTGGTGGAGTGGATGTCCGGGTCCCGCATCCAGTCCCACTGGCCGTGCAGGATGTTGTGGCCCAGCTCCATGTTTTCCAGGATCTTGGCCAGGCTCAGCAGCGTGGTGCCGGTGACCCAGGCTGCCTTGTTCTTGCTGACCAGCAGTGCCGCGCGGCCTGAGATCTCCAGTCCGCGCTGGATCTTGATCATGCGCCGGATGTACGCGGCGTCGGAGGCTCCGCGCTTGGCGAGGATCTCGTCGCGAATCGCGTCGAGTTCACGGCCCAGCTCAGCCACCTGTTCGTCGGAGAGGTGGGCTGCGGCGGGCGGGCGGACGGACGGGCTGCCTGATTCGGCCAGCGCGCCGGGGCGCGTCTTTGCCGCTCCGGTGGGGGCGGTTTTGCTTTCTGAAACTAGTGACATGCGGTATTGCTCCTCAGAGTTCGAGGTTGACGGGTCCGGCGGCTGCCGAGACACACGTTTGGATCAGTTGGCCGGGTTCACCATGGACTTCATTGGTGCGCAGGTCGCGGACCTGGCCGGACAGGAGCGGGGTCAGGCAACTGTGGCAGATACCCATCCGGCAACCGCTGGGCATCAGCACCCCGGCGTCCTCGCCCACATCGAGGAGGGGGGTGTCGCCGTCGGCGTCCACTTCCCGGTCCGATGCTTCAAAGGTGACCAGGCCGCCGTCGTGCCCCACACCGCCGGCGAAAGTGGTGTTGAACCGTTCGATCATGAGGTTGCCGGGATCACCGGCAATCGCGACGTCGGTACCGGGGGCCCCGGCAGTGAGCGCAGCCTGCTTCCAGAGCGCTTCGGCGTCATCCAGGAAGCTGTCCGGTCCGCAGGCGTAGGCCGCGCGTTCCTTCCAGTCCGGGCAGAGGTCGTCCAGTTCGGCGGTGGTGGTGAAGTCCAGGCGGCCCTGCTGGCCGGTGAACCAGTGCGCCAGGCGGAAATTGGGGAATTGGTCCGCCAGTGCGTCGAGTTCCTCACGTAACAGGCTGTCCGACGGCGTGCGGGCGGAGTGGATAAGCACGACGTCGGCATCCCGGCGACGCGGCACCAGCGTACGGATCATGGACATCACCGGGGTGATGCCGCTCCCGGCGGTGACCATCAGCAGCGGGCGCGGGTGCTCCGGCAGGACGAAGTCGCCCTGCGGCGGCGCCAGGAACAGGACGTCGCCCGGCCGGGTGGTACGGACCAGGGTCCCGGAAACGGCGCCAACGTCCGTGACGGTGATGGCAGGGTCCTTGCCTGCAGGTGCGCTCAGGGAATAGGAACGCCAGTGGCGGACGCCGTCCAGCTCAACTCC
Organism: Arthrobacter sp.; assembly: GCA_046708445.1. GTDB lineage: Bacteria > Actinomycetota > Actinomycetes > Actinomycetales > Micrococcaceae > Arthrobacter. The sequence goes on along the minus strand of JBKKDH010000182.1, from coordinate 9,806 downwards.
GATGCGGGCCCACTGGCCGGCAAGGTGCGAATGCCAGCCGCGGCCGGGCCGGAAGAAAATTGTCGCCGACTGGGCCGTTTCCTGCACCACGCGTGTGACCACACCGCGGAGCTGCCTCGCGGAGAAGACAGGGTTGAAGAGCGCCAGAATATCTTCGGGCGCCAAGGGTGTGGTCAAAACAGAGGCCGCCTGGGCCAGCTGACGTAGCCGGATCATGCGGTCAAGCCTAAAGCGGCGCGAGCCATATTTCTCTCTCCCGTCACATGACCGTTCCCGCAGTCACGCTTCTGATGATGGACGCTAAGCCCCCAAGCCGCTACAAGAATAACGGCTGCCGTCGTTGGATGGTTCCATAGGGGATTTTAGTAAGGTTACTGCTTATTGGCCACTTGGGCTGCCGCGCCAGGGTCCGGGGTCGACGGAGAGGGCCCGCTGTGTCAGCGGTCGTCGCGTTCCTGAAATTCCTCATCGAGGTCGAAGTGCCTGAATTCGGTCTCCGGGTTGGGTTCGCCATCGACCACGTATTCGTAGTCCAGCTGGCGCTGGACCTGGCTGTCCAGGACCTGCAGGTCCTGGTCCGGTACCACCGAGAGGTCTTCGGGGAAGTCGTCTTCCGGAGACAGATGGAGCTTGTCAGACATGGGAGCCTCTCTGGGCCGTCAGGATATCCGGGCCGCAATGGCCCGTACCCTCTCAGGATATTCCCTCCCGGGCAGATCGCACAGTTGAATCGGCGGCGGATCAGGAACGGGCCGGGCCCCATCCGGCGGCGGGCGCAATGTACCGGGAGATGTTGCCCAGCATCTTGGCGTTGAAATCCACGCCCAGCTGGTTGGGCACTGTCACCAGCAGCGTGTCCGCCGCCTGGACTGCTGCGTCGGCTGCCAGCTGTTCGGCAAGCACATCGGGGGAGCCTGCATAGGTTTTCCCAAACCGTGCGGTCAGGCCGTCGATGACCCCCACCTGGTCCCGGCTGTCGCGCAGGGCGCTGCCCGCAAAGTACCTGCTGTCCTCTTCATCCACGATCGGCAGGATGCTGCGGCTGACAGAGACCCGCGGCTGGTGACTGTGCCCGGCGGCAGCCCAGGCGTCGCGGAAGAGTTGGATCTGCTCCGCCTGCAGCTCGTCGAAGGGGACCCCGGTGTCTTCGGTCAGCAGCGTTGAGCTCATCAGGTTCATCCCAAGCCCGGCTGCCCAGACCGCGGTCTTCCGGCTTCCGGCGCCCCACCAGATGCGTTCCGTCAGGCCCGGCGACTGGGGCTGGACGGACAGCAGTCCCCGGGATCCGCCGGCGTAGCGCGGGTCCGCCTCTGCCACCCCGGCCCCGCTGATGGCCTGGCGGAACAGCTCAGTGTGGCGGCGGGCCATGTCCGCGTCCGTTTCCCCGGGGTCCGGCACGTGGCCGAAAGCCGCTGCCCCGTTGCGGGCTGGCTCGGGTGAACCGCGGCTGATGCCCAGCTGCAGCCGGCCGCCGCTGATCAGGTCCGTGGCGGCGGCTTCCTCGGCCATGTAGAGCGGGTTTTCGTAGCGCATGTCGATCACCCCGGTGCCGATCTCTATCCGGCGGGTCCGGGCCGCGATGGCCGCCAGGAGGGGGAATGGGGACGCCTGTTGCCGGGCGAAGTGGTGCACCCGGAAGAAGGCGCCGTCGATTCCGAGTTCCTCCGCCGCGACAGCCAGTTCAACGCCCTGGAGCAGGGCCTCGCCGGCGGTTCTGGTGCGGGAGCCCTGGCCGGGGCCCCAATGGCCGAAGGAGAGGAATCCGATGCGCTGCATGTAGGGCCCAACCGCCTGGCACGCCCCCGCATTCCCGGCTGGCATGATGATGGGATCTTTGCTGCGGGACAGGACCTCAGCGCCGGGATCGGCCCAGGCCAAGGGCTAAACTGTCCCCGTGTCCACCAACCAGCCACAGTCCGGCGATCCAGCGCCTCCGCATCGGGGGAAAATCGCCGAGCGGCTGCTGCCGGGCGGCACCGAGCCGGACCCCCGCTTCACGCTGGCCAATGAACGCACGTTCCTTGCCTGGATCCGGACATCACTGGCGCTCCTGGCAGGTGGCATCGCCATCGAGGCGTTCACCTCGGACCTGTTCCTGGAGCCGGTACGCAAGGGCCTGGCGGTCCTGCTGCTGCTTCTCGGTATGCTGCTGAGCGCCGGCGCCGCGGTGCGCTGGATCAGGGTGGAACGAAGCATGCGCAACAAAACCCCCCTCCCGCTGCCGCTCATCGTGCCGCTACTGGCCGGCGCAGGGGCGCTGGCCGCTGCCGTCGTCCTCATCTTTGTCCTCTGGAGCTGACCCGTGGCCCGTACCAGGGCGGCGGTGCCCGGACACGAGGATCCCGGCCTCCAGCCCGAGCGGACCACACTGGCGTGGGGCCGGACCATGATGGCGCTGGTAACCGTAAGCGCCATCTTCCTGCGCTGGCTCCCCCATCACGGGCTCCCCATCCTGCTGCTGTTTGCTGTCTCGGCAGCCGCTGCCGGCGCCATCTACTTCACGCAGCGCCGCCGCTACGGCGCCAGCGCCCGCGGAATAAGGCAGGAAACCGTCGACGCCGACACGTCCGCCGTCCTCTGGACCGCGGCCGCCGCGGTTGCGTTGGGCGTTCTAGGGATCGTGGTGGTCCTCGCCGCATAGTCCGGCCCCACCGATGCCGGTTCAGAACATGGGCAGGATGAAGCCGACGATGAGCGCCACGGTGCCGACGCCGGTGAGCAAACGCCCCACCACAACGGCGGTCTTCCCGGCCGCTTCCGGCGCCGCGGTCTGCCACTGGGTGGGACGTTTGGGGTGGTAATAAATGGGCAGGGTGTCCCCCACCGCCATGTCCTTGATGTCGTGCGGCGACATGGGCGCATGATGGATCCGGTATTTGTCGTCAAACCACCGGAACCCCGTCCCGCTCGCATCCGAATAGACCACGCCCTCGGCCACGACCCACGGGTTCACAAAGCGCCGCAGGATCCCGGCATACACCAGGAGCATCAGCCCGGCAGGCAGGCATAACCAGGTCAGCATTTCGAGAATGGGACCTGCCATATCAAGCGCAGTGGGCATGGTCAAGATGCTACAGGGAAGCGGTAAACGCGATCAGCCGATGGGTTCGGCCATCTGTTCCACCACATACTGGGCCTCAACGGTGGATCCGGTCACGGGATCCGCCATTTCCACCCTCCAGCTGCGGGCAAATTGGTTCACCCCGCCGGTCATGGCGACAGTGCCCGAAATGAGCACCGTTCCCGGCTCGTTCAGGCCGCGCTCGGTGAGCACGTCCAGCCAGTAGTCCGGTGTCAGCAGGGCGCCCAGGGAGCTGTCCTGGATCAGGGTGTCCGGGGTGTCATCCTCCCCCACCCAGCCCTTGAGCGTGATCTGGTCCAAGTGGCCGCGCACGTCCTCCAGGCGCCAGGCCTTACGGCCCAGGACGTCCGGGCTGGCGTTTTTGCTCCAGGCGACGCCGTGGACCTCGAGTTCGCGGTCGGTGTGGTCGCAGGCAACAGTCAGCAGTACGCCGTCGTCGGTGATGACCAGCGCCCACTCGGCTTCCCCCGACGTCCGGGCATGCTGCACCTGGACTTCGGTGACCTGCTGGGCCAAATAGGGGGACACTGGGTAAAGGGCCGGAGTCGTTGTGGGTCCCGGCACGCCAAGCTCCGCCAATTCGGCAATGTGGGCCTGCACTTCGTCCTGCTCGCGCCCTGCGTAACCTGCGTTGAGGAGGTGCAAGACCTGTACATCCCGGGTGCTGCCGTCGGGAAGTTCGAAGCTGAGAACCGTCATGGTGGAGCCATCCTTTGCGTGTACGGCGGGAAAAATTTACAAACCGGAAACCGGAAACACTCGCCTATGTACATCCAGTATGCGTAATGTATACATTTAACGCCAGCGTGACAGGCGTCACCCTGAAATTACTCGTGGAGGACAACACCATGGCTAGAGTCCCAGTTCCGGCTTCCGGCGCAGCGCCGCGCCAGGACAAGCCGATTCACCCCAAGGGCCTGTACAAGGCCTTCGCCGCCAGCCTTACCGGCACGGCACTCGAGTGGTACGACTTCGCCGTCTATTCCGCGGCGGCCGCCGTCGTATTCCCCATTGTTTTCTTCCCGTCCTCGGATCCGCTGACGGGCACCATCCTGGCGTTCTCCACTTATGCGGTGGGCTACATTTCCCGTCCCGTGGGCGGCATCATCTTCGGCCGGCTCGGGGACCGGATCGGCCGTAAAAAGGTGTTGGTGACCACGCTGATGATCATCGGTGTGGCCACCGTCCTCATCGGAGTCCTGCCCGGATACGGCAGCATCGGCATCACCGCTCCCATCATCCTGGTCCTGCTGCGGTTCGCCCAGGGCGTGGGCGTGGGCGGCGAATGGGGCGGCGCTGTGCTGCTCTCCAGCGAATACGGCGATCCCCACCGCCGCGGCTTCTGGGCCTCAGCCGCGCAGGTCGGCCCACCTGCCGGAAACCTGCTGGCCAATGGCGCCCTGGCCATCCTGACCCTGGCCCTGACCGAGGAACAGTTCCTCAGCTTCGGCTGGCGCATCGCGTTCCTGGTCTCCGCCGTGCTGGTGGGCTTCGGCCTGTGGATCCGCCTGAAGCTGGAGGACACCCCCATCTTCAAGGCCATCGAGGCGCACGGCGAACAGCCCAACGCCCCGGTCCGCGAAGTCTTCACCAAGGAGCTCCGCCCGCTGATTGCCGCCATCCTGAGCCGCGTCGGCCCGGACGTCCTATATGCGCTCTTCACGGTGTTCACGCTGACGTACGGCATCCAGACCCTGGGCTACGAGCGCAACCAGGTGCTCACCGCAGTCCTGATCGGTTCCGCGTTCCAGCTGTTTATGATCCCGCTGGCCGGCGCCGTGTCCGACCGCTTCAACCGCCGCGTCGTCTACGGCACAGCAGCGGTCCTGGGCGCCTTGTGGACGTTTGTCTTCTTCGGGATCCTGGGCGGCGACAACGAGCCGATGCTGATCATCGGCATCGTGCTGGGCCTGATGGCGCACTCCTTTATGTACGGCCCGCAGGCCGCGTTCATCGTGGAGCAGTTCTCGCCCCGGCTCCGCTCAACCGGCAGTTCACTGGCCTACACGTTTGCCGGCGTGATCGGCGGCGCCATCGCCCCGCTGATGTTCACGGTGCTGCTGTCCCAGTTCGGCACGTGGATTCCGGTGGCCATCTACGTTGCCGTGGCCGGGGCGGTAACCCTGGTGGGACTGGCCCTGGGCCGGGATTCGAACACCGTGGAGGACGAGGACTACCGCCTCCTCCTGGAAGGAACCGGGACCGCACCGCAGCCATCCGGCACCAACTGAACCGGGTCAGCCGGTTCAGTTCCTCAGCAGGATGTCCCGCGTAACGGCCAGATGATGGTCAATGGCCTCTTGGGCCTTCGCGGAATCGCCGGACACCAGGGCATCGAGGATGTCCTGGTGTTCGGCGCATACCTGCTCCCGCCGGCCGCCGGTGCGGAACAGCGCGGACACGCCCACCAGGATCTGGCGGACATGCAGCTTGCTGTAGGTGCGGGAGATCAGTTCGTTGCCCGCGGCGTCGATCAGCTGCTGATGGAAGAGGGTATCCAGCCGGATGAACTCGCGCGCGGCCTCCGGATTCAGCTCATCAGGAAGGGCCGCCTGCTGGTCCAGGGTGTCCTGCATGGTCCGGGCGGGCACCATGCCCTGTTCGATGACAAGCCGGGCAGAATGGCTTTCCAGGACACCACGCAGCTCCATGAGTTCGGACATCTCGCGGCCGGTCACCGGCGGAACGTAGGCACCGCGCTGCGGGATGAGCTCCACCAGGCCGTCCGAGACCAGCAGCAGGAGGGCCTCGCGCACGGGGGTCCGCGACACCCCGATTTCGGCAGCAAGTTCCTGTTCGTTCAGGAAGCGCCCCTGCACGTCCGGATCGGTCAGGATGTTTTCACGCAGGTATGCGTACGCTTTTTCCCGGCCGGACGCCGCCGTTCCCGACATTTTTCGCATACATTATGTATACAACAGAATGGAGTAATTTCATGCGTTTAGCAGTCGCCCAGATCATCACCGGAGCCGATCTCGCCGCCAACCTGGAACTTATCCGAGAATACGCCACCCGGGCAAAAGCCGCCGGGGCGGAACTCGTGGTGTTCCCGGAAGCGGCCATGCGCGCCTTCGGCCACCGGCTGACGGATATCGCCGAACCCGTCGACGGCGCCTGGGCCGGGAGTGTGCGCAGCATCGCCAAGGAACTGGACATCACGGTGGTTGCGGGAATGTTCACTCCCGGCCGGGACGGGCGCGTCCGCAACACCCTGCTGGTCACCGGACCGGGCGTGGAAACCTCCTACGACAAGATCCACCTCTTTGACGCGTTTGGTTTCGCCGAGTCAGACACCGTGGACGCCGGAACCGCCCCCGTAACCTTCGCGGTGAACGGCACCACCTTCGGGCTGGCTACCTGCTACGACGTCCGCTTCCCGGCCCTCTTCACGGCCAACGCCAAGGCTGGCGCACAGGTCAACATCGTCTGCGCCTCATGGGGTGCCGGCGAGGGCAAGGCGGAGCAGTGGGACCTCCTGGTCCGCGCCCGGGCTTTGGACAGCACCACGTTCGTGGTGGCCTGCGGCCAGGGTGACCCGGCAAGCGTGGGCATCGCCACCGCCGGCAACGCGCCCACGGGCGTCGGCCACAGCGCCGTCATCTCTCCCCTGGGGGCAGCACTGGTGGCGCTGGGCGGCGAACCCGAACTCGCCGTCGTCGACATTGATCCGTCCATCATTGCCGAGGTCCGCGGCAAACTGCCCGTCCTGGCGAATGCCCGGAGCTTTTAGCCTGTGCAGGAACTGGCCCCGCTTAGGGAAGCAGGAATCCCCTGAGCGCGGCCATCCACGGCCCGAAGCAGTTCAGGTGGGCGTCATGTGAGGCTCCCGGGAGGTCAACGCGGGTCGCGTTCCTGCCCCGCCGGACAAACCCGGCCCTGGCCGCTTCATCAAACATGCCATCCTCCCCATAAACCACCAGGGTGGGCATGGCCACGCTTTCCCACTCCGTCCAGCGCGGAACAGCCACCGCGCTGATGGCCGCCACCATGACACCGGCGTCGAACCGCGGCCACAAGCCATCGTCCCGTTCGTCCAGGTCCGCCGCCCAGGCCTGCGCCAGTGGCGCGTCGCCAAGGAAGGCCTGAGCAGCGGCCCGGCTGGGGAACGGCACGGGCCAGGACCGGAAACAGTCCCCCATTGCCGTATGGTCCTCGGCCCTTCCGCCGCCGGCATCCGCTTCCAGCAGCACCAGCCGGGCACCAGGTCCGGCCTGGTTGCGGCCACGAGCATGGCCGTATGACCGCCCATGGACTGCCCCGCAAGGGCCGCCGGCGCGCCCACCGCCTCAAGCACACGGACGACGTCGGCCACATGAGCCTCGCGTGAGACGTCCTTTGGGTAACGGGTACTGGCGCCGTGGCCGCGCTGGTCCACCAGCACTGTGCGGCATTCAGGGAGCGCTGCCGCCGTTAGGAAGAATTCGCGGGCGCTGCCGGCGAGGCCGTGGAGGATCACCACGGCGGTGCTGCTGCCGCCCGTGTCGTAGCAGCGGAGCTCCACTCCCCGGCCGCCGTCGACGGTAAATCCCTGGAATGGCTGTGGCATTCCCCCACGGTACGTGAATCCTTCGGCGGGCGGCCGCTGGTGAGCCTCCGTTCATTTTCACGAAACCTTGCCGCTTTTAACGTCCGACGGCGGCTTCTCACCATTCGTGCTCACAGTTTCCCGCCGTTGGCGGCATCGGTGGTGCGGAAACGTCAGTCTCCGGACGATCCGACAGTTCCCGTTTACATTTCGGAAACATATCGGTCACGCGAACTTCACGTACGCCGCGTTTGCGTAACGTGCCTGCAACTTAGCGAAGCACAAACGGAAACACGCCGCGGCAAATATTGACCAGGGGGAATGCGAGGGCCGAACTGGAGAGTCCCGTATTGCAGGCTCAACGCGAAGGGACCCGCGGGTGGAAATCACTGCGCAACACGTCTGGCTGATGATTTCAGCGGCAATGGTACTGTTCATGACCCCCGGGCTCGGCCTGTTCTACGGTGGCATGACCCGTGCCAAGGCAGCCCTCAACATGATCCTGATGAGCTTCATCTCCGCAGGAATCGTCGGCGTGGTCTGGGTTCTCTGGGGATACTCGATGACCACCGGCGAAGGCATCCTGGGCCTCTTCGGCAACCCGTTCGCTAACTTCGGCCTGCAAAACCTCATAGGCTCGCCCGATCTCATCAAGGCCGGCTACAGCGCCACTTTCGCCATCATCACCGTGGCCCTGATCAGCGGTGCCATCGCCGACCGTGCCCGGTTCAGCGCCTGGGCAGTCTTCGTACCGGTGTGGATCACGCTCGTCTACTGCCCGCTGGCCTACATGATCTGGGGCGGCGGGCTCCTGAGTGCCGGCGGGGCCCTGACCGCAGTCTTCGGCCAGGTCATCGACTTCGCCGGCGGCGCCGTCGTGGAAATCAGCTCCGGCACGGCAGCCCTGGTGCTTGCCCTGATCGTGGGCCAGCGGCACGGCTTCGCGAAGGATCCCAATCACCGCCCGCATAATGTCCCCTTCATCATGCTGGGCGCGGCCATCCTGTGGTTCGGTTGGTTCGGCTTCAACGGCGGCGCCGCGACGACCGCGGAACAGGCCGGCCTGATCTGGGTCAACACCCTGGTCACCCCCGCTGCAGCCATGCTCAGCTGGCTGGTCGTCGAGAAGATCCGGCACGGCCACCCCACGTCCCTCGGCGCGGCGTCCGGCATGGTGGCAGGCCTGGTGGCCATCACTCCGTCCTGCGCCAACATCAGCCCGGTGGCCGCCATTGGCCTGGGCCTGGTGGCCGGCGCAGCCTGCTGCTGGTTCGTGGACCTGAAGTACCGCTTTGGCCTGGACGACTCCCTCGACGTGGTGGGGGTCCACCTCGGCGCGGGCCTCATCGGCACGTTGGCCCTGGGCTTCATCGCCCTTCCCGTGGACGGCGTGGGCGGCGGACTGTTCTACGGTGGCGGCGTGCAGCAGCTGATTGCCCAGACCGCCGCAGTGGTGGTCACCCTGGTGCTGTCCGGCGGTATGACGCTGGTTATTGGGCGGGCCATCAACAAGACCATTGGTTTCCGGGTCAGCCACGAGGCCGAGACTGTGGGCGTGGACCTCGCCGAGCACGCCGAGAGTGCCTATTCCTTCGGAGAGCTGGGCAGCCGTTTCAACCCGTCCGGCCACATCGCTGCCGCGCAGCCGGCAGCCCAGGAGTCCGCGCCCCAGCGGGCAAAGGAAGACAGCTTCGCCTGACACCGCGACCCTACTGTTGCGTCTCTGTTGCGGCAAAAAGGATCGATTTCTATGTGATAACGGCTCTGGAGGATGCAAAGACGGGCGGCGTATGCTGATGTCACGTCGCTAGCCTGAGAGCTGAAAAATGGCGAAGAACAAGAAACGCGGACACGGTCTGGCCGCGACCCTGGGAAGGGTCATCGGGTTCTTCACCGCGAGCGCATTGTGCGGCGTACTTGTCGCGAGCCTGGTGGTTCCGGCTGTGGCTGCCGCGGGCTTCGGCGTCAGTAGCTCCATCAGTTTCTTCGACCGCCTGCCTGAGGAACTCGTCGTCGCGCCGCCGTCGCAGTCCACCAAGGTCCTGGCCTCCGACGGGCAGCTCATTGCCACTTTTTATGCCGAGAACCGGATCAAGGTCCCGCTGGACCAGATGTCCCCGTATATCCGCGACGCCGTCGTAGCCATCGAAGACAGCCGCTACTACGAGCACGCCGGAATCGACCCCCAGGGGATCCTGC
>JBKKDH010000181.1:0-3513 GCA_046708445.1 Arthrobacter sp. | reverse complement strand
TATCTCGGCCCGATGAGGCATCGGGGCGTATAGCTCAGGCGGTTAGAGCGCTTCGCTGATAACGAAGAGGTCCCAGGTTCAAGTCCTGGTACGCCCACGGAACCTGTGCAGGTTCCAGTAAAGGTCCGGCTCGCTGGACCGGGAGCGGGGTGCATGTGAAGAAGTTGCTGGTTCTTGCAGCTGCGATCGCAGGCGTCCTGCTCTACCGGAAAGCACAGGAATCCGAGGCCCGGAAGACGGTCTGGAGCGAATCAACCGACACGGTTGATTAACCCGGATTCCGGACTGGGAGCTGGCAAGAGGCTCTCCGGTTCTAGGGTATGATTGACGGGTTGCTTCTTATGGGGGCATGGCGCAATTGGTAGCGCACCTGCTTTGCAAGCAGGGGGTTCGGGGTTCGAGTCCCCGTGCCTCCACCATAAGGAAAGGCCCGGACAGCGGAATCGCTGTCCGGGACTTTTTCGTTAACTCGAAAAGTAGGGTTGGACAGTGAACTTCTTCCTTGCGACCCTCGGTGTGCTGGGCGTAGCCTCGTCCGGTCCGCTGATAGCCGCCACCCTCGGGGCCACCACTGTCAGCGCGCTGGCCATCGCCTTCTGGCGCAACGCCATCGGCGCAGTTGTGATGGCCACGCCCACCCTGGTGCGCGAGCCGCGCCAGTTCGGGGCAATTTCGTGGCGGGAGTTCCGCTGGTCCCTGCTCGCCGCCGTCGCCCTGGCCCTGCACTTCGCCTGCTTCATCACGTCACTGCAGCTGACCTCCGTGGCCGCCGCGACGGCCCTCGTCTGCCTCCAGTCCGGCTGGATTGCCGTCTTCCAGCTGTTCCGCGGCACCAAGCACCGCTGGCCCGTGCTGGCCGGCCTTGGCATCGCGTTCGGCGGCGTCGTGGCCATCACCGGGTTTGACATGGGCAGCTCCCCCGAGGCGCTCCTGGGCGACCTGCTGGCGGTGGCCGGCGGGGCGCTGGCCGGCCTGTACACCCTGGCGGGCGGCACGGCCCGGCAAAGCATGACCACGGGCACTTATACAACGCTCTGCTACGGGATGTGCGCCGCGATCGTCGCGGTCCTGGCACTGTTCAGCGGCCAGCCACTGACAGGGTTCGACGCCGGCGGCTGGCTGGGTATTATCGCCATCACCGTGTGTGCCCAATTGGTGGGCCACACAGCCTTCAACCACTTGCTGGCCACGATGAGTCCCTTGCTGGTTTCGATGATTATCCTGCTGGAGATCCCAGGCGCTGCCCTGCTGGCGGCTGTTTTCCTGGACGAAACACTTCCCGCCGGGACCTACGCAGGGCTGGCGCTGATCCTGGTGGGACTCGCCGTCGTGGTCCTGGGACAGCGGTCCGGAAATGCCCGGCGGCGGCGCCTGGAGTCAGCGGCCGGCACGCGCGGCGGCGAACCGCCGTCGGACCGCCTGGCGGAGCTCGGAACGGACTGACGGTACGGTACGGACAGATACGCCTACTGGCCGCCGCGGCGGACCGGCTGGGCCGTGTTGACGGTGTGGATGGCCCGCAGCAGCTTTGCCGGGAAGTAGACGGAGAAGAAGACCACCATGGGTGCCTTGAGCGCCATCTTCTTCACGTTGTGGGCTTTGTACGTCCGGTCGAACCGCGTCACGTAGTAGCGGTAGTCCCGAGGTGAGTCCTCCAGCCGGCGGGCGGACATTCCGGAGACCATCTGCGGCCAGTACTGCACTTTGAGTTCGTGGTCGGCAAGGTGAAGGGACAGATCGATGTCCTCATGCATCTCATCCTTCTCATCGCGGCAGGTCTCGGACCGGATGGTTTCCCACGCGGTGGCACGCAGGGCCATGTTGGAGCCAAAGAGGAAATGGTACTGGTGCTTGGCGAGCTTGAGCATCAGCTGGCGCATCTTGTCGTCGGCCTTGAGGCCAAAGCGGCGCATTGGCATGTCGTAGTAGACCACGGGCCCGGTCGCAGCCTGGACTGACGGGTCCACGAACGCCTTCTGGACTTGCTCCACCCAGTCCGGCTCCACGACGGAATCGGCGTCGATCCGGCCAAGGACATCGCCGGTGGCATGGTTAAGGCCAAAGTTCCGGGTGGGGATCAGTCCTTGGTCGCGGTCCTGGCTCAGCAGGATGATGGGGCTTTCCGGGTACTCCAGCTGCATCTGCTGCACGATGGCCGCTGTGCGGTCTGTGGAGAGGTTGTCCACCACGATGATTTCGTGGGCTGGGACTGATTGGTAGACGGCAGCGATGAGGCACTGCCGGATCACACTTTCCTCGTTATAAGCCGGGATGACAATGGACACGCGGGGCAGCTGTGCTGCGTCGTTCAAGGCATCCACAGAGGATTTATCGGCTGACATCAATTCAAATTTAGCACCGATCGGGGTCCACCCTGCCGGCGGCGGGCAGGAGTTCGGACAAACACTGGGAAAACACTGAAGGGGCCCCGCCACAGGCGGAACCCCTTCAGCTGACGGCGCAAAATCCCCTGGAACTGCTAGACGGTGTCCTTGTCCGCGGATCCGTTCATGTTGGAAGCGATGTTCTTCATCGCGGTCTTGGCATCCGTTGTTGCCTTGGCGTCCTCCGCGACGTGCTTGGCCTTCTCGGCGGCATCTTCAGTAGCCTCCTTGGCATCTTCCGCGACGTCCTTGGCCTTCTCCGCAACGGCGCCTACAGCGGAGGCGGCAGCGGCTGCCACGTTGCTGACGGCGTCTGCTGCGGTTTCCTTGAGGTCGTTCACCGTAGTGGCGGGAACCGGGGCGGGAGTGGGGGTCACCGGCGAAGGCGTCTTCCACGGATCCTCAACCGGCTTGGATGCCTTCCACGCGGCAACACCGGCGGCCACAGCAGCGGCGATAATGCCGAAGACCAGCCAGCCCCGCTTCTTGGGCTTCTCGGGCTGGGCGATCTGCACACCTACTGCCTTTCCTGCTTCGTGCGCGGCCGCCCTGAGCTGCGTGCCTGCTGTGTGGGCCTGCTCCTGAAGGGAGTGCACCACACCGGAATCGGCGAGCTTCTGTGCAACTGCGTCAACGTGGGACGGAGCATTTTCCAGAGTGCGGTGGACGGCTTCGGAGGCCTGGCCGATCTGGTCCGAGAGGCGCGGCAGGTACTCCACCACAACACGGTCACGGGCGTTCAGGATCACCGGTGTGGCTTTGTCCAGCGCTTCGTGAAGGCGCGGAGTGGTGCCTTCAACGGCATCGTGGATCTTGGGGGCAAGGTGGGCGAGTCCGTCCTGGATCCGAGGCGTAACTGTCGCTACGCCGTCGGCGAGGTTGTGGGCGGCTGTCTTGAGCCCTTCCTGGATCTTGGGAGAAGCGGTATCCAGGCCATGCTGCAGGCGGGGAACTGCCCAGTCCACTGCTGCTTCCACGCGGGGGGCTGCCCAGTCCTTGGCATTCTCTACCGCGCTGTTGACTGACTGCTCAAGGTCACGGGCAATACGATCCGATTTCTTCACAACTACCTCCCGATTAATGTGACGGTTCTGTTGTTAGCCTACGTGGATTGACCTTCACCGGCTAT
>JBKKDH010000180.1:0-3266 GCA_046708445.1 Arthrobacter sp. | reverse complement strand
CGCCAGGAAAGTCCTGCCCCTAACCTGCTTGAAGCTTTAGAACTACTGGCCGACGATCACCGCGGCGCGGTGTTTTACGCGCTCCGTGACGAGCTGCTGGTGATCCTTGCCGGTGAGGTCCATCAGGGCAGGGTCCTGGAACTGCTGGAGCGCCACGGGGCGGTCGCCGGGGTGTCTTCTGAAACGACGATGAATGCCTTGCCCGAGGCGTTTGAAGAAGCCACCCGTGCCGCCCGGCGTGCCCACGAGCTTGGACGGACCGTGGTCACTTTTTCTGAATTGTCAGAAGGCGGCATGCTGGGCCTCCTGCGGGAGGAAGAGGCAGGACCCGTTGCCCGCGGTTTATTGCAGCCGCTGCTCGCCCACGACGCTGCCGAAAACACACAGCTGCTTCACACGGTCCGCGAATGGCTCGCCAACGACTGCGTGTGGGACAAGACAGCCCGCCGCCTGGGAGTGCACCGGCACACCCTTCGAAACCGGATCGACGCCGCGGGTCGGATCCTGGGATTGAATCTGGACGGGATGGGCGACCGCCTGGAGCTGTTCGCAGCCCTGCAGTTCTTGGAAAAGGACGCAAGCTCCCGTTGAGTTTAAGCAGGAGGCCTCCGACGCAGATGCGCCGGAGGCCTCTTTGTCATGGACTAGTACCGGTGGTCCCTGACAGCTTTTCCCCTTTAGTTCTGGGGGAAGCCGAGGTTGATGCCGCCGTGGCTGGGGTCGTGCCAGCGGGAGGTGATGGCCTTTTCGCGGGTGAAGAACTGGAAGCCCTGCAGGCCGTAGGCCTTTGAGCTGCCGAAGATTGAGTCTTTGAATCCGCCGAAGGAGTAGTAGGCGACCGGGACGGGGATGGGCACGTTGATGCCGACCATGCCCACTTCGATTTCGTTTTGGAACCGGCGGGCTGCGCCGCCGTCGTTGGTGAAGATGGCTGTGCCGTTGCCGAACGCGCCGGAGTTGATCAGGTCCACGCCTTCTTCGTAGCTGCGGACGCGGACCACTGACAGGACGGGTCCGAAAATTTCTTCGGTGTAGACGCGGGAGGTGACCGGGACGTCGTCGATCAGGGTGGGGCCGAGCCAGAACCCGTTTTCGTCGCCGTCCACGTTGATGCCGCGGCCGTCCACCACGACCTTGGCGCCGTCTTCGATGGCGACGTCGATGTAGGAGGCGACCTTGTCGCGGTGCTGCCGGGTGACCAGCGGGCCCATGTCGCAGTTGCGGCGACCGTCTCCGATTTTCAGTGTGGACATGCGGGAGGTGATTTTTTCGATGAGTTCATCGGCGACGGGTTCGACGGCGACGATGACGCTGATGGCCATGCAGCGCTCACCGGCGGAACCGAAGCCGGCGTTAATCGCCGCGTCGGCGGTCAGCTCCAGGTCGGCGTCGGGCAGGACCAGCATGTGGTTCTTTGCCCCGCCCAGGGCCTGGACGCGCTTGCCGTTCCGGGCCGCAGTCTCGTAGATGTACTGGGCGATCGGGGTGGAGCCGACGAAGGAGATGGCCTTGACGTCCTTGTGTTCGAGGAGTCCGTCAACGGCTTCCTTGTCACCGTGCAGGACGTTGAAGACACCGTCCGGCAGGCCGGCTTCGGTGAACAGTTCCGCCAGCCAGTTGGCAGCTGTGGGGTCCTTTTCACTGGGCTTGAGCACCACGGTGTTGCCCGCGGCGATGGCGATCGGGAGGAACCACAGCGGCACCATCGCGGGGAAGTTGAACGGGCTGATGATGCCGACGACGCCCAGCGGTGACTTGGTGGAGTACACGTCCACGCCGGTGGAGACATTCTCAGAGTGTTCGCCCTTGATCAGGTGCGGGAAGCCGGTAGCCAGTTCCACGACCTCCTGGCCACGGGTGATTTCGCCCAGCGCGTCGGACACTACCTTGCCGTGCTCGGCGGTAATGATCTGCGCGAGGTCGCCCTTACGCTCGTTGAGCAGTTCGCGGAAGCGGAAGAGGATCTGCTGGCGCTTGGTGATGGACATGTCGCGCCAGGCCGGGAAGGCCTTGTGTGCCGAGGAAATTGCGGATTCGATGTCGCTGGCGTAGGCCAGTGCTACGCGTTTGGTCTCGATGCCGCGGGCGGGGTCGAAGACGGGGGCGGTGCGGTCTCCAGAGGAGAGCGCTTCGGCTCCGCCGATCCAGTGGGACAGCACGGGAAGTTCCTGGTTCACGGACACGCTTCTTCTCGCTTTCGATGTGGGGAGGGTGCCTAGGGCGGCTGGGCTCCAACGCTAACGCCCCAACACCTGGAACCGGCTACTACATTGGGCATCGCAGTCCCAATCGCATCGACAAATGTATATGGACTTTGGCGAGTAAAGAGCGAATACGCTTAAGCAACTTACGGCCGTTTCCGACGAGTACAGATGAAACGACGCCCGCCCCCATACCTCGCCGGCGCCGGCACGGAAGCCGGCGCTGCCCGCACCGGCGTGCACTGCCCTGCCAGCGGGGGTGGGTCCCCGCACAGCCTGAGCTCGGCGAAACCCCTTCTGCAACGCGGTACATCAGCGAAGGAAGTCTTATGCCCACGGTTGGGGGCATTTCGGGCCTTATGGCTTTCGGCGGATGACGCCGACAGGTGGGAATTAGTCAGGTAGGTAGGCGGTTGGGTTCATTTTTCTCTGTTGAAAGCCCGGTCATATTTGGCTCCGGCTAGGAACCCTGGCCTGGTCTCGCAGCTACTTCTACTCCCGTTGTTTAAACTCCTGTGATTGATCTTTCGTCAGGCTGCCTTTATGGCGGGGGAGGGGTTGCTCACGTCGGCGAAGTACGGCCGGCGCGGGTTGCAAGAATGGTCCCATGAACAAACTTGGGACCGGGAGCGGGGCTGGCCAGGATTTGAGGAGAATTCTGCGCTTATCCAGGCGCACTTTGGAACGCAGATAGTGGAGATTTCGTAAACAGCGGCGCGGACGATTTGGGCAGGATGTGCAGTCACCGGTCTACAACTTTGGCTTTAGATGGAACTGCCGCTCGTTCTGGTCGGACCCCGATTGGCCTGGTGCTGTGGGTGGGGAGGCAATGGATCAGGATGCTGGTGTGACGTCGATGAGCACCTTCCCGATGGTGCCCTTCTCCACAGCGTCATGTGCCGCGGCGGTATCTTCGAGCGGGAAGCGGGTCAGCGGCAGGCCGTGTTCTTCGCCAACGCGCATCGCACCGTCCTTCAGCGCCTCAGAGACAGCGGCCACGGCGTGCTGTTTCTGCTCCTCGGAGACCGTGTAGGTGAGGATGAACTGGTATCGGATGTTCTTCGT
>JBKKDH010000179.1:0-3164 GCA_046708445.1 Arthrobacter sp. | reverse complement strand
GTCTTGTGGATGGCGAACGCGATGATGGCGGTGAGGATTGCCGAGTTGGCGATGGCGATGCCGGCTGCCGCCAGATGGGCCCACATCTGGGTCATGCCGCCGCCGTAGAAGCGGCCGCCGCCCACGCCGTCGGTGGGGAGGGCGATGAAGCCCAGTGCGACAGTGCCGATGATGCCCGAAACGAGGTGGACGCCCACAACATCCAGGGAGTCATCGAAGCCCCAGCGGAACTTGAGGCCGACTGCCAGGGCGGATGCGACGCCGGCTACGACGCCGAGGCCAAGGGCACCAACAGGGCTGACGTTGGCACATGCCGGGGTGATGGCAACCAGGCCGGCAACGACGCCGGAGGCGGCACCAAGGGACGTCGGGTGGCCGTCGCGGATGCGTTCAGTAATGAGCCAGCCGATCATGGCTGCGGCAGGTGCTGCCAAGGTGTTGACCCAAATCAGGCCACCTTGCTCAGCCGAAGCGGCCAGGCCGCCGTTGAAGCCGAACCAACCAAACCACAGGATGGCAGCGCCGAGCATCACGAAGGGGATGTTGTGCGGGCGGTGGTTCGGGTCCTTGCCGAAGCCGCGGCGGTTGCCGATGATCAGGACGAGGATCAGGGCGGCCACACCGGCGTTGATGTGAACCACGGTGCCGCCTGCAAAGTCGATGGCCGGTCCGAGCGCCTGGCCGATTGCGCCTTCCTCACCGAAGAGGCCGCCACCCCAGACCATGTAGGCGAGCGGGCAGTAAACAAGCGTGACCCATACGGGGACGAAGACTGACCATGCACCGAACTTGGCGCGATCCGCGATGGCACCGCTGATCAGGGCGACGGTAATAATGGCGAAGGTTGCTCCGTAGCCAACAAGGATGAGGCCTTCCGGTGCCTCCGGCGTGTTGACGCCCTCAAGGCCGAAGCTGGTGAATGGGTTCCCGACAATCTGCAGGAAGCCTTCACCGCCAGTCATGGAGTAGCCCCAGAGTACCCAGACAACACTCACGATGCCGATGGAGATGAAGCTCATCATCATCATGTTCAATGCGGCCTTGGCGCGCGTCATGCCGCCGTAGAAAAATGCCAGACCCGGTGTCATAAACAGCACGAGCGCTGCCGCCACCATGAGCCATACGTGACCTGCGGTAAGTTCCATGGTGCACGTCCTCTCTCAGATCGATACTGCGGATCTCTCCGCCTGCCAACGCCTTTTGCGTCCTATGAAGAGTCTGGTCGCGGTGTGTTTCGCCCACGGAGGATTTAGATTGCGCGCTTGTTACAACAACCTCTAGGAAGTAAATGGTGCATATCTGGCTTGTTACGGTTATGTTTCATCCCTCTCGCAAGCAACCCGTATCCGAAAGCGCAAGGACACCGGCCCCATGACGTCAAGACCCCCTATGAGCGGCGCCACCTCGCGGATTCCCGGCCTGCGGCGGCCGGGGCAGGACAAGCTGCCGCGCGACATCAAGGTGATGCTGGCTGCGGCGTTCCTCATTGCCCTCGGATTCGGGCTTGTTGCGCCTGTGTTGCCACAATTCGCCACAACCTTCGGTGTCGGGAACACCGAGGCGGCGGTGATCGTGGCCATCTTCGCCCTGATGCGCCTGGTCTTCGCCCCCGCCGGAGGCGCCCTGATCGGCCGCTGGGGTGAACGCCCGGTTTACGTTTCGGGACTGCTGATCGTGGCAGTGTCCACCGCAGCCTGCGCTTTCGCGCAGGGCTACTGGCAGCTGCTGCTGTTCCGCGGCCTGGGCGGCATCGGTTCAGTCATGTTTACCGTGGCATCCATGGCACTGGTGATCCGCCTGGCACCGCCGGAGAGCCGCGGCCGCGTGTCCGGCGCCTACGCCTCGGCCTTCCTGGTCGGGAATGTCTGCGGCCCGATCGTCGGCGGCCTGCTTGCGGGCTTCGGCCTGCGGGTGCCCTTCCTCGCGTACGCCGCGGCCCTGGTCATCGCGGCCGCCGTCGTCCAGACCCAGCTCAGCCATGAACGCAGGGAGGCCGGCCACGGGCGGGGGCGGAGCCCTGACATGCGCCTGGCAGATGCGCTCGGCGACGGGGCCTACCGGTCCGCGCTGGTGTCCAGCTTTGCGAACGGGTGGGCAACGTTCGGCGTCAGGATGGCGACGGTTCCGCTGTTTGCCGTAGCGGCCCTCGGTGCGGGGCCGGAGGCGGCGGGACTTGCGCTGGCGGTATTCGCCGCGGGAAACGCGGCGGCCCTGACCTTCTCCGGCCGCCTGGCCGATTCCCTGGGCCGCAAGCCTATGATGGTGACCGGCCTGCTCGTCACAGGCGTGGCCACCGGAGCCATTGGCTTGACGCACGAACTGGGCTGGTTCCTGGTGGCGTCCACGCTGGCCGGCATCGGTTCCGGGCTGCTGGGGCCCGCGCAGCAGGCAGCGGTGGCAGACGTCATCGGAACCGGCCGCTCGGGAGGCAAGGTCCTGGCCATTTACCAGATGACGGCTGACATCGGCGCCATTGCGGGCCCCATCCTGGCCGGTGTGCTCGCCGACCGGCTGGGCTACGGCTGGGCGTTCGGCGTCACGGGCGCCGTCCTGGTCGTGGCTGCGGCCAGCTGGTCCGTGACGCGTGAACCGCTTAAACGCGCTGAGGACAAACGCACTGAGGGGTGAGATCCCACCGCCCTAGCCCGGGCTAAGCGGCGGGATCCCACCCCTCGATTGAAATAGGAGTCAGTTCAGCAGGGCGTCGACGAATCCCTCGGCCTCGAAGGGGGCGAGGTCGTCAGCGCCCTCGCCCAGACCGATGAGCTTAACCGGCACACCGAGCGATTTCTGGATGGCGACGACGATCCCGCCCTTGGCGGTGCCGTCCAGTTTGGTCAGGACGATGCCGGTGATGTTGACCACCTCGGAGAAGACCCGGGCCTGGTTGAGGCCGTTCTGGCCGGTGGTGGCGTCCAGGACGAGCAGCACCTCATCAACCTCGGCGAGTTTTTCGATGACGCGCTTGACCTTGCCGAGCTCGTCCATCAGGCCGACCTTGTTCTGCAGGCGACCGGCGGTGTCGATCATCACCACGTCGACTTCCTGGTCGATGCCGGCCTGCACCGCTTCGTAGGCGACCGACGCAGGGTCCGCGCCGTGGACGTCGGACTTGACGGTGGGGACGCCGACGCGCTGCCCCCAGGTGGCCAGCTGCTCGGAGG
>JBKKDH010000178.1:0-5543 GCA_046708445.1 Arthrobacter sp. | reverse complement strand
CGCTGGTCACGGGTGACGCGGTGAAAGCCGTGGCGGAGATGAAACGGACCGGGACCGGAACCCTGAGCACACTCGGCAGCCTCAGCCTCGGCCGGTCGCTGCTGACCGCCGGCCTCGTGGACAGGTTCCGGCTGGTGGTCTTCCCGGTGATCACGGGCCGCACCGGAAAGGAGCGGATTTACGACGGCTATCCTGACGTCGCGCTTGAGATGGTGGACAGCAGGACCTTCGACGGCCGGCTCCAGCTGCTCGAATACATCCCCACCGTGCTCAGCGGTCCACCGGGCACGAGTCCGGCCTGAGTCAGGACCTGGGGTATGGCTCGGTTTATGGTCCACTCCGCCGGCCGCACGGGCTCACTGGCGGTTTCCGATGGCGAGAGTCCGCGGTGCCTGGAAGGACAGGAGCCTGATCCAGTCGGGCTGGTTCCCCTGAAGCTGCACTTCCGGCAGTGCAGTGGCGGCCTCCTGGACAACGATGGCGGCCTCCAGCTCAGCGAGCTTGGCGCCCAGGCAGCGGTGGATGCCTGACCCAAAGACCAGCCCATTGCCTGCAGGTTGACCGCGCCCCGCATGCGACGGCGGGCACGGACGCTCAAGCCCGCCAGGCGACGTCACGATGTTGCCGCTCAGTTCGAGCAGGATTTCGGTGCCGGCAGGGATCAGGCCGCCGCTGAGGTTCGTGTCGTGGGCGGCCACGCGGCGCCAGGTGGGGACAGATGATTCGGTGGCCAGCACGTGCCGGACGATGGCCCTCGAACCGGCTTCAGACGCTGCATCCTTCCAGTCCACAGGAGCGGACCCCTCCAGGAGCCGGAACAGGGTGGTGCTGATCAGCTGGGTGGTTGTTTCCTGGCCGGCAATCAGCAGGAAGTAGCCCAGTGAACACAGTTCAGGCGTGGACAGGCCATGCCCGGCCAGGGACTTGAACAGGTTGCGTCCGGGGGCCTTCCGGGAGTCTGCAACCAGCTGCCGCAGCCAGAGATAGAAATCGGCGGCGCTGCGGGCAAGTTCGAGCTGCCGGTCCTCGTCGGGCCAGCCCCAGAACAGCTCCATGGAAGCCAGGCCCCACCGCTTGAGGTCCGCGAGGTCCCGAACGGGCAGCCCAAGCAGCTCCAGCATGACGACTGCCGGAGGAAACGCCGCCACCGCCTGCACCAGGTCCACCTGGCGTGAGGTTTCGAGCCTGTCCGCGGCTTTTTGTGCTGCCTCCTGTGCCAGTTCCCGGATCCGCGGCTCGAACGCTCCGACTGTGGCCGGGGTGAAGAATCCCGCCACGACCTTGCGGGTACCGGCGTGCGTGTCGGTGTCGTTGCTGGCCAGCACGGGAGGCAGCGCAAAGCGGACGCGCTGCAGCACTCGCAGGGCGGGCCCTGCGAGGGGCGTCACGGCGACCAGGGCGTTCGCGGGGCTGAAGTCCGCAGGCCGGTGCAGCACCTCGCGGACCGCGTCCGGGTCACGCACCACAAGGTACGGGCAGCGGACCCCGTCGGTGCCGCTGGCCGGGCCTGGAATTTCCGTCGGTCCCGGGCTTTCCACCATCGGCGCGTGTCCGCCGGTCATCATCGCCGGGTTCATGCGGGCAGCCCGTTCAGCCAGGCAGCTGCGCCGGCACGGAAGTCCGCCGGGGACAGGTCCGAGGCCTGTTCGGGGAGGGCGCCAAGGAAGGGCACCCGCAGCGATCCGAGGACCCGCCGGTTGCTGTGGTGCACAGAGTCCGGTTTGCTCGGCCAGCTTCCCAGCACCACGCCCAGGATCTGCAGGTTACGCACGGCAAGGGCTTCGAGGGTCAAGGCGGTATGGTTCAGCGTGCCAAGGGCAGGCCGGGCGACGAGCACGAACGCCGCGGCAAGGATCAACCCGAGGTCCGCCAGGGTGCCGCCGTCGGAATCCAGTTCCACCAGCAGGCCGCCTGCGCCCTCCACCAGGACGTGGTCGTGCGATGCGGCAAGTGCGCGGATCCTCCCGGCGTGCGCAGCCAGGGTGGGAAGCGGCGTTCCGTCGACTGCGGCTGCGGCGACGGGCGCCAGAGGCTGCTGCAGGACGACTCCGGTTTCAGCCGTCGCGGCGCCGGCGAGCCGGACAATTTCGGCAGTGTCGGAATCGCCGTCGGCGGCGCCTGACTGGCACGGTTTGTACACCGCGACGCTGCGTCCCGATCCGCGGAGGACGGCGGCGAGGGCCGCCGTCGTGATGGTTTTTCCGACTCCGGTATCGGTGCCGGTAACCAGGATGATGCCGGGCAGGTTCATGGAAGTTCCTCCAAAATGCGGCGCAGCACTGCGCAGCTGTCTTCGATTTCCGCAGGTGTAAGGGTGGCGCGGGCGGTGAGCCGCAGCCGTGAAATCCCGTCCGGCACGGAGGGAGGGCGGAAGCAGCCGATCCGGACACCGGCCGTGCGCGCGGCAGCGGCGGCCGCCAAGGCCGATTCGGCGGACGACATAGCGACGGACTGGACTGCCCCCGCTGTTTGCTCAACGGCGGGCCGGTGGACGGCGGCACCGCGGGCCGCAAGGGCCGGGGCGAGTGCGGCGGCCAGCGCCGCAGCGTTGCTTCGGACGGATTCCGCCCGCCAGGGCTCGTCCCGGATGATCCGGACCGCGGCGAGGGCCGCCGCGGCGGAGGCGGGCGCCAGGCCGGTGTCGAAGATAAAGCTCCGGGCCCTGTTGACGAGGTGTTCCCGCAGCAGCGCGGATCCCAGGACCGCCCCGCCCTGGCTGCCCAGGGCCTTTGACAGCGTCACGGTCACAATGACGTTCGGATGTCCGGCGAGGGAGGTCCCGGCCACCGAGCCGCGGCCCTGGAAGGTGCCGGTACCGGTGACGCCGAGGCTATGCGCCTCGTCGATCAGCAGTACGGCGTCGTGGTCCTCTGCCTGCGCCAGCAGGCCGGCGAGCGGAGCCTCGTCGCCCAGGACGCTGTAGACGGATTCGACGGCGATCAGCGCGCGCGGCTCCGGCCGGCCGGCAAGCAGCCGGCCGACGTCGTCCACGCTGTTGTGGGTGAACGATTTGGTCCGGGAGCGGCTGAGCCGGAACCCGTCGATCATGGAGGCGTGGCAGTGTTCATCTGCGACGATCAAGGTCCCGGGTCCGCCGAGCGCGGTGATTACGCCGATGTTGGCCAGATAGCCTGAGGAGAACACCAGCGCTGTTTCCAGGCCGGCCAGCGCGGCCAGTTCATGCTCGAGGTCCAGGTGTAGCCGCGTGGTCCCGGCCACCAGTCGGGAGGACGTGGCACCGGCGCCCCACAGCGATGCGGCCGCCGCAGCAGCCGCAGTCACCCGCGGGTCCGCCGCGAGGCCCAGGTAGTCGTTGCTGGCCAGGTCGATGAACTCTTCGTCCGCAACCCGGGGCTGCGGGCGGCGGACCAGGCCCCGCCGGTCCCGGACTGCGGCCTGCCGCTCTAGCCAATCGTTCATCGAGTTGCTCATGCCGGGCCTCCGGCCCATGCCGGGACGCGCTCATGGACTTCGGCGACGGCCGCCGTCATGCCCGCGGTGATCCGGTCAATATCCGCCGCGGTGCTGATGTATGGGGGCATCGTGTAAACGAGGTTCCGGAACGGCCGGACCCACACCCCATGCCGGATGGCGGCGGCAGTGACTGCGGTGACGTCGACGGCGTCGTGCAGTTCGATGACTCCGACGGCGCCGATAGTGCGGACGTCCCGGACGGCCGCAAGGTCCAGGGCGGGGGCGAGCCCCGTTTCCAGGCCCGCACCGATCCGCTCGACGTCGGCCCGCCAGCCGCCGTCGCCGATGATGCCCAGGCTGGCGTTCGCTACCGCACAGGCCAGCGGGTTGGCCATGAAGGTGGGGCCGTGCAGCAGTGCCCCGGCCTGGCCGCCGGAAACCGTCGCGGCCACGTTTGCGGTGCAGAGCATGGCGGCGAGGGTCAGGTACCCGCCGGTCAGGGCTTTGCCCACGCACATGATGTCCGGCACGACGCCGGCCTGATCGGCAGCGAACAGCTCGCCGGTGCGGCCAAAACCGGTGGCGATCTCATCGAAGATGAGCAGCAGCCCGTGCCGGTCAGCAACCTGCCGCAGCACTGTCAGGCATTCGGCCGGGTAGGCGTGCATGCCGCCGGCACCCTGGAGGACCGGCTCGGCGATGATCGCGGCCAGCTCCCCGGAATGGGCAGACGCGATTTCCGCGAACGCGGAGGCCCACGCACTCACGGTTTCCGGGGTTGCTGATGCGGCCGCCGGGGGTCGGGGCGCAAAGACGTTTCCGGCCAGCAGCCCCGGGAAGGCCGAGTGCATGCCGTCCACAGGGTCGCAGACTCCCATCGCCGCGAAGGTATCACCGTGGTACCCGCCGCGGATGCTCAGGAACCGCTGCCTCTGTGGGTGCCCGGAGGCGGTCTGGAACTGGACCGCGAGTTTCAGCGCCACCTCCACGGCCACGGAACCCGAGTCGGCGAGGAACACCCGCTCCAGGCTGGGCCGGCCGGGCGCGGCAGGGGCCAGGTCCACCAGCCGCTCGGCCAGTTCCACCGCCGGAGCATGCGTGAGGCCGCCGAACATCACATGGCTGAAACGATCCAGCTGCCGCCGTGCGGCAGCGTCCAGCACCGGGTTGCGGTAGCCATGGATCACCGACCACCAGGAGGACATCGCATCCACTGCCTCATGGCGCGTACCGTCCTCGGCACGAAGCCGCAGCCGCACGCCGTCGGCCCCTTCGACCTCCCACAGTGGGAGGTCCCCGGACGCCGGTGCGTACGGATGCCACAACCGTGCGCGGTCCCGTTGGATCAGGCCCCGCTGCGACTCACCGTTCATGGTGCAAGCACCCCGTGGCGGGAGCATTCGGCGGACCAGCCCAGCGGAGTGACCTGGACTTTCATACGGCGCCGGCACGCGGCACAGTAGCGCGGCGGCTCCATCGCGAGACGCTCACCGCAGCGGTGGTGAACGTCCGACGCCGGCCGGACCCCGCCGTCGGACGGCTTGCCGCAGTGCCCACAGAACTCAACCGTGGTTGCGCCTGCGTCGGTGGCGGTTGAAGGGCTGGGGAGCGGAACACGTTTCATAGTGTCTTCTGGAGTTCCTTGATGGGCATGTTGAGTTCCACCAGCAGGTTCAGGTCCGCTGTGGCGGGGCGGCCCAGGGTGGTGAGGTAGTTGCCGACGATAACGGCGTTGATGCCGCCCATCAGACCTTCGCGGGTGCCGAGGTCCCCGAGGGTCAGTTCACGGCCGCCGGCGTAGCGCAGCACGGTGCGGGGCATGGCCAGGCGGAACGCGGCGATCGCGCGGAGGGCGTCCTTGCCGTCCATGATGCCCTGGTTCTCCAGCGGCGTACCCGGGCGGGGGTTGAGGAAGTTCAGCGGGACCTCGTGCGGTTCCAGTGCCGCCAGCTGGGCTGCGAGTTCCGCCCGCTGTTCCAGGCTCTCGCCCATGCCGATCAGGGCGCCGCAGCACAGTTCCATGCCGGCGTCCTTGACCATGTTGCAGGTGTCCAGGCGTTCCTCATAGCTGTGCGTGGTGACTACCTCGGGAAAGTAACTGCGGGCGGTCTCGAGGTTGTGGTTGTAGC
>JBKKDH010000177.1:0-5095 GCA_046708445.1 Arthrobacter sp. | reverse complement strand
TCGCACGAGCTCGCCGCAGCACTTCCCGGGGACGTGGACGTGCACGTTATCGAAGCGCCCATCGGCCACGACGGCTTCCTGACCGAGATCGGCCAGCTGGGGAGCCAGCTCCGCCAATCATTCCTGGTCTGACGGAGACCTGACTCAGGCCGCCAAAGTTCAAGCGGCCTAAGGGACCGGCTTGGTCAGCCGTCCATGATTTCGGAGCGCCGCTTCATGTCCTCGTCCACGGCCATCTCGCCGTTGCTGTACTGCTGGTCCAGTTCCGCGAGCTTGCGGGCCCGGTAGCCTTGCGGGGCCGACGGCGGCGGGGGAGTTGCAGGGGCGGCAGGCTGCTGCGGTGCCTCCGCTGCCTGGCCCGGCACGGGCTGGCCATACGGGGGGAACTGCTGTTCTGCCGGCGGCACGGGCATCATGGGCGGCAGCGGCTGGCCCGGCGGCAGGGGCTGCGGGCCGTTGATCTGGCGGAAGCCGCCGCTCATGTAATCCTGCTGCGTGTAGCCGTCACGCGGCTGGCGGCTCTGCGGCCCGGGGAACTGGCCCCCGCCCGGAAACTGGTCAGGGTAGCGTCCGGAAAAGCTCTGGTCCTGGTTCCGCTTGTTGACGGACTTCCGGTACATCCGCATCGCCATAGGAATCAGGAACGACAAAACGATGATCCAGAAGAACAAGCTGTTCACGGTGTAACGCCTCTCATGTGTGTCCTTCCAGCTTAGCCCCGGAACGCACCCGGACGGCCGGGATGCCCAGGAAGGCCGCGTACCTCTCCACGGCGTCCTCCATGGCGGCGTCCAGCGGCGAGCCCGGCGCCGGATCAGCAGAACCGGAGATCCGGATGTCCAGTTCGCAGCGGCCCGGGAGCAGCGTGTGCCGCCAAGAGCCCACCATCCGCCCGTCCAGCAGCACCACGTGCAGGGGTGCTCCATCCTCGGGAAATGCCGGGGCACTGCCGCCCAGGTAGTGCCTGGTGGCGGAATAGCCCATCACATATTCGTCGTAGCACTGGATCAGGTCGATCCGCGGTCCGCTGTCAGCACTACCGGTCTCATGAACAGAGCCGTCCTGCCCGGCACCGTGATAGAACACGACGCCGTCAATCGCCGCTGTGCCGAGGGCACCAGGATCCCGCTCCAGGGCAAGAAGCACGCCCTGGCGGACCTCGGCCATCGTCAGCCCGGACCAGTCGGCGCAGTCCTTGACCGTTGCGGGGCCGCGGCTCGTGAAATAGCGTCGGGCAAGTTCGGCGAGGGCTTCCTCCCGCGCGGGCGCGACCTCCGGTCCTGCCGGGACCCGCTCATCAAAAAGGGCGTAGGTCTGCTTCAGCGCACCGCCCCGGCTCCGCACCGGCGAGCCGCTCACCAGCACACCGCTGATTTCGGCGTGCATGATCAGGTAGGCAAGTTCCAGTCCTTTTCCCGCATATCCGGCAGCCTGCAGCCTGGCCGCGAGCTGCTCCCGGGTCATGTGGACTCCGCCGTCGACGGCCCCAGCCAGCACTTCCCCGCTCCGGGCGGCCGCGGCCGCGTCGATGCCGGTGCGGCGGTACATGCCCGCGGTGCCCTGGTGTAGCCGCGGCGCGGAGAGTGCAAGCAGCCAGCGAAGATCGTCCCGGTGGACAAAATGCCACGTGGGCCGAAGGATGTGCGTGCGGAGGATCCGGCCGTCTGCCACCGCCTCCTCGATTCCCGCGGCCGTGGCGGCAGGGCCTCGACCGGTGGAACCAACCGGTCCGCCGGACGGTTCGTGCGGCGAGGCGCGCTGCGCCAGGCTCCAGCGGGCGTAGGGAAATTCCTGCGACTGCACGGCCAGTAGGTTCCGCAAGGCTACCTCGGGAGATGCTGCCGGACCCCGGAGCATCTGGGATTGAAGCCGAAGCCGCACCACCGCATCCCCTTCCATGCCCGTCTCCTTAAGTGCCGCGCGGCCCTGGAACGGCCACTGCTAGTGCCGGACCGCGTCCGTGGACCCGAGCGGTCCTTCGCCGGATCCCAAGGGGACACCCGGGCCGAACACGGGTCCCGGCGTCGGGCGCTTTGCGGTGATCCCGTCACCGGAGGAGCGGTGACGCAGCCGACGCACTACCCACGGCACAAAGTATTCGCGTGCCCACACAAGGTCCCCGGTGCGGGCCGCGCGCCAGGTGCGCGGCGGCAACGGTTTGGGCTGCAGCGGTTCCAGGGTGTGGCTGACGTTGAGCGAGTCCAGGACCATGGCCGCGATGGTGTGGTGGCCCAGGGGCGAGAAGTGCAGCCTGTCCTCGTCCCACATCTGTGGGTCGCTGAGCTGCCGCAGGGACCACATGTCGGCGATGATGGCGTCATGCCGGGCCGCAACGGTCCGCAGGTTCTCGTTGTAGATGGCCACCTTGCTCCGGATCCTGCCAAGGACTGACGAGCCGGTGTCCGGACCGTTGAAGAGCACCACCGTGGCGCCGCCCATGCCCAGGATCTGCACTACGGAATCGAGCCTCTCCGCCAGGACATCGGGGTCGCCGCCGGGACGGATGAGGTCGTTCCCACCGGCCGACAGCGTCACGAGGTCGGGCTTCAGGGCCAGGCACGGTGCCAGCTGCTGGTCCACGATCTGCTGGAGGAGCCTGCCCCGCACGGCAAGGTTGGCGTACGCGAAATCCTGCTGGCCGCGGCCCAGCTCCTCCGCCACCCTGTCAGCCCAGCCGCGGTAGCCGCCGGGACGTGACAGTTCGGGGTCGCCGATCCCCTCCGTGAAGGAGTCGCCCATGGCCACATAGCGGGTCCAGGGATGGGATTCCACGGCGGAAGGCGGGTTCTGCATCGCTCTGGCTTCACTCACGGTCCTATCCTGCCTGTTCGTCCTCAAGCTACGCCAACGTAGGTTGTTACCGTCGGGTAACTGTAAGAATGGAAACCATGACTGAAGCCGAAGTATTTCCTGCCCCTGTTGTTTTGTGGTCCCGGCCAGAGGACCAGCGCGACGGAAAGCCGTTGCTGGTGCTGCTGCACGGGTACGGCGCGAACGAGCAGGATCTCCTCAGCCTTGCGGACATGCTGCCCGCGGACTTTGCGGTGGCATCAGTGCGGGCCCCGATGGCCATGGGGCCGGGCTACACCTGGTTCCCGCTGACGGCGTCGATCGACTACTCCCTGGATGCCGTGAAAAAAGCCTCCGGCTACGTACTGGACTGGATCGACACGATCAAGGTTGGCCACCCCTCGGTGACGCTGCTCGGCTTCTCCATGGGCATGGCCATGGCCACCACGCTGCTGCGGCAGCGCCCCACTGACTTCGCGGCCGTCGTCGGGCTTTCCGGCTTTGCGGTTGACGCAGGCGGTGACCCCACGTTCCGAGACGCGGAACTGGACGGCAGCATCCCGATGTTCTGGGGGCGCGACCAGCAGGACCCTGTGATCACGCCGGACAAGATCGACTTCACCATGGGCTGGGTCCGTAAGCACGTCAAGCTCACCAAGGTGCTGTACACGGGCATGTGGCACGGCATCAACCAGCAGGAGGTCGGCCACGTGTCCGAGTTCCTGACGCACGAGGTCCTGAAGAAGTAAGCGGCACAGAAGAAAAGAGGACGACGGCGGCGGGCGGCCGCAGCGTCCGGCCAACCCCTC
Organism: Arthrobacter sp.; assembly: GCA_046708445.1. GTDB lineage: Bacteria > Actinomycetota > Actinomycetes > Actinomycetales > Micrococcaceae > Arthrobacter. The sequence continues at coordinate 1,496 of JBKKDH010000177.1, read as the reverse complement.
GCCGTCGGGAGGGTCAGGCCTGCGGCGCGACCACTTTCACGGTCTGACCGTTGACGGTGACGGTATCGCCGTTGTGCAGCTGGCGCCCGCGGCGGTCATCAATCTCCCCGTTGACCTTGACGAGCCCGTTCTTGATCAGCTCGGCTGCCTCCACGCCGTCCTCCACCAGGCTGGCAAGCTTCAGGAGCTGGCCGAGGCGGATCATGCTGTCGCGGATGGGGATCTCTTCAATATCCGGGTTGCTCATACAAGCAATGATGCCTGACGTAAGGTAAATTCAATGACCCACACCCCCCGGCTGCCGTTGCTGGCGGGCCTTCCGATGGCAGTCGGAGCAGGGCTGGCCATCCCCGTCCAGGGCAGGATCAACGGCGCCCTCGGTGCCCGGCTCGATGACGGGATCGCCGCGGCGGTGGTGAGTTTCAGCACAGGCCTGCTCCTGATCGTCCTGATTTCGGTTGTCCTTCCCAAGGGGCGCGCCGGCCTGGCGAAGATCGTTCCCGCCGTCCGCAGCCGCGCGTTCCCGCCCGTCTACGTGCTGGCCGGCGGGATCGGGGCGCTGTTCGTCTTCGCCCAGTCCTTCACGGTCGGGCTCCTGGGCGTGGCCCTGTTCACTGTGGCCACCGTGACAGGCCAGACCGTGAGCGGCCTGCTGGTGGACCGGCTGGGCATCGGCCCCGCCGGCAAGAAGCCGGTGACCGGCATCCGGATCGTTGGCTGCGTCCTCACCATCGCGGCCGTAGCATGGGCGGTCTCGCCGCGGTTTGCTGCCCCGGCCAACGCTGCAGCGGTTTCCGGTGGAGCGGGCGGGCCGGAGACGCTGCTGCTGCCGCTCCTGCTGCCGGTCCTCGCGGGTTTCCTGATGAGCTTCCAGCAGGCCATGAACGGAACCGCCACCGTCCACTACGGCACGCCCATCGCCGCGACGCTCGTCAATTTTGTGGCCGGCACCGTGGTGCTGTGGACGGCGTGGGGCATCAAGGTTGCCGTGGCCGGTCCCGGAAGCCCGTTGCCAGGGGAGTGGTGGTACTACCTCGGCGGACCCATGGGCTGCGTGTTCATCGGGCTGGGTGCACTCCTGGTCCGCAGCCTCGGGGTCCTGGTCACGGGCCTTGGCATGATCGCCGGTCAGCTGCTGGGCTCCCTAGGCCTTGACCTCCTGGTGCCCGCTCCCGGATCCATCGTGGCGCCCGCCACCGTGCTGGGCACCATCCTTACCTTGGCCGCCATCATCCTGGCCACACTGCCCTGGCCCCGGGGCGCCTTCCGGAGGTAGTGGCCGGTAGGCTAGGACACGCAGCTTTCTGCAATGTTTCCTTCGCCCGCCCCGCCCGGCCACCAGAGGTGTTTCGCCAACGGTGATCCCGGGGGCCAGATAACCCGCGGACCGCACCCAGCGGCCCTGTAGAAATTGGAGTTCCACCATGGCAGCAAAATCCGTTCTCGACCAGGTCATCTCCCTCTCCAAGCGGAGGGGCTTCGTGTTCCAGGCCGGT
>JBKKDH010000176.1:0-4789 GCA_046708445.1 Arthrobacter sp. | reverse complement strand
TCGTCCTGTCCCTGGATGCCGAAGGTGCCGTAGAAGTTGTAGCGGCTGTAGCCGTTTTCCAGCGCGTGGAGCATCATGCCCCAGTAAAGGGAAGTGGCTCCGTTGAAGTAGATGTAGTCCTGTTTGGTGCCGCCTATGACGCACACGAGCTCGTCGCCGAAGCAGACGAAGTGGATGGCCGCCACGGTTGCCACCCCCACGGAATCCGGGAAACGCTCAATGTCCTTGAGGCTGCGCTCGTAGCTGTCGACGAGGTCCTGTACCACCTTGAGGCGGTTGGCTTTCTTTTTGCTGCCGGTCTCTTCGACCTCACGGCGGAGTTCCGCAGCCGCAGCGGACTCGGATTCAAGGCGTTCCGTGATGGATTTGCGGTACGCCGGGATGTCGATTTTGGCCATCATGAGCTTGGTGAACTCGGCCGACGTGGTCCGCAGCAGCTGTTCGTAGTATTCGCGTTCGCGGTAGATGAAGCCCTTATCATCACCGGCCGTGCTCAGCGTGTCGTAGAACTCATCGAGGGTCTCCAGGGTGGCCTGTTCCAGGAAGACGCCGTTCTTTTCGGCCTTCCGGATGGCTTTCCGGGTCCGGTAGCTGGTACCCATGATGAGCTCTTCGGAGTCCGTGACGCCGTCGAGGGTCTTGATGAACATCCAGTTCACGTTGGCGAAATTCATGTCCGAGCCCTGGTGGGCGAACCCGAGCCCGGCGAGCTCTGCTACCAAAGGGCGGTTGTCCGTAACCTCGGGGTGCTCGGCGCCGTCCTCGTCGCGGGCAATGTAGGGCAGGTTCGGCGAAATCCGCAGCTCGGCGGCCTTGCGCTCGGCTGCCCTTGCTTTGAGGAGTCCGATGACGTCACGTACCAAGGCGCTGTCCGTATAGTCCATGAGCGGGCCCTTGGCACACTCGCACACCGTGTATCCGAAGCGGTTGGTGGTGTAGTTCAGTTTGCCGGCGGCGACCAGTTCGCCGTCCCGACGGACCCCGAACAGCTCCACTGCCTGCCCGCGGGCGCGCTGGAACCGTGCGAAGTCGGCGGACTGGATGAAGTTGTTCTGCGGGTGGGAGACGGAGAAGGCCTCGAAGTCGGCGTCGCTGAGGACAGCGAACTCGAGCTCGGTCGCGGCCTTGGTTGAATTCACGGGAAAAGTTCCTCACCTGTGGATGTGCTGCCGGATGGTGGCAGCGCTGACCTGTTGTGGACGTGGGTGTGTGGCGGCGGTTCAGTAGAACTGGTTGCCGGTGCGCATGGTTTCGAGGCGCCGGAAGACGCGTTCGGCGCCCTTGACCCAGAGCCTGTGCCGAACCGGGGCCAGGACGAAGTCGTAGCAGCCCACGAAGTCCGTGACTGTCTTGCTGAAGCTGGTTTTGAACATGCCCATGCCGTGAAGGTTGTGGGACTTGTCCTTGATCCTGTCCGCCGGCGGGGTGCCGCAGAAGTCATACTCGGTGCAGCCGAGCTCCTTCATCCTGCGGATCGCGGCCCACTGGACCAGATGCGAATCGCCGTACTGCTTCCGGTTCTGGGTGGAACCGCCGTCCTTGTACGTCGCCTTGGAGCCATAGTTGATCACAAAGGCGCCCACGCTGGGTTTGCCGTCCTCGTAAACGAAAAAGAAGCTGCCCTGGCCGCGGTCGCAGAACTCGTCCCAGAACCGGGCGTAGTACTCGTAACTGCGAAGCGGCATGGAGCCTTTGGCCTTGACGGTGTCCGCCATCAGGTCATAGAGGGCGCGATAAGTCTCCGGGCCCTGCTCCTGCTGGACCACTTCACAGCCCTCGCGCTCTGCGCGGCGGATCGCGTTGCGGGCACGCGAGGAAATGGACCGGAACACTTCGTTCTCCGGTGCGGCGATGTCGAGCAGCGCCGTCGAGTCATTCGACTGGATGTTGGGGGCCTTCACCAGGCCTGCGGCCGCCAGTTCAGCCTGTGCCTCCGGGGAGGCGACGATGTCCGGCTCAACTTTGATGGCGAAGACGTTCAGTTTCCGTGCCTTCACGAACTCGGCGCAGGCGGCGAGCGCCGGTTTGAGGTCCTCTGCCGCGCTGACGTCGGGCCCCTTGATGAGGTACCAGAGACGGCCCAGCGCCGGGAATTTCTTTTCAAGGACCAGGTTGTAGCTGGCGGCTCCGCCGGACTCCAGGACCAGGAAGCGGACGTTCCAGCCGTTGCCGTTCTTTACCGAAGCGTAGGCCGCAGACTGCAGCATATTGCCGCCGTTCGGGTTGGCAGTGACGTGCTTGTCCCAGTTCTCAATTTCCTCGCCTGTGGCAAAGCGGGCGGTGAATTCTCGCAAGGGGGCGTGTCCAATCTGAGGGTCTTGTGCGCGGTTCTGTACTCGTGGCTGCGTGCGGACATACAGCCTCAAGTCTAAAGCCTGATCTGCTCCGGGCTTTCCAGCCTGATGCCCCGGCCCGTCTCGAAGCGGCCGGGTTGGCTCCGCAAACATCCAGCGCCATGACCGCCCGCCTTGACTCCCGGTCCGCCCTTCGCAAGGGTTGGAGCATGCAGTCCCCTCCCGGAGAATATCCAGCCACCAGCGAGCCGCCACCAGGTCAACACGGAAAGGCAGTGCAGCTACTGATGCTGCTGGTGTTCCTCGCGGCCTCGGCCGCAGTGGCCGGACTGGGCAGCCTGGCCGTCACAGCCAACGTCAACGGCTGGTTTGCCACCGCAGACATGCCGCCGTGGACTCCGCCGAAGATGATGTTCGGCCCCGTCTGGACGGTGCTCTACATTGCCATGGCAGTGGCCGCCTGGCTGGTGTGGCGCCGCGGGGCGGCGCTGACCAGCAGGCCACTAAAGCTGTATTGGGGCCAGCTCGCCCTGAACCTGGCCTGGACGCCCCTGTTCTTCGGCCTCTATCCGGTCTTGGGTTCGCTGGCCCTGTGGCTGGGGCTTGCAGTCATCCTGGCCCTGATGGTGGCTGTGACCATCACGGTGATGAATTTTGGCCCCGTCAGCACCACCGCCGGAATCCTGCTACTGCCGTACCTGTCCTGGGTGATCTTCTCCGGAACGCTCAACGCGTGGGCCGCAGCCAACAACTGATGTTGTTCAGCACTCCACCACGTTGACGGCGAGGCCGCCCATCGCGGTCTCCTTGTATTTGGAGCTCATGTCGCGGCCGGTTTCGCGCATGGTCACGATGACTTCGTCGAGGGATACCCGGTGTGAGCCGTCGCCCCAGAGCGCCATTTTGGCCGCGTTGATGGCCTTGGCCGCGGCGATGGCGTTGCGTTCAATGCAGGGCACCTGGACGAGACCGCCGATGGGGTCGCAGGTGAGGCCCAGGTTGTGCTCCATGGCGATCTCCGCGGCGTTCTCCACCTGCTGCGGTGTCCCGCCCATCACTTCGGCGAGGCCCGCGGCGGCCATGGACGACGCCGACCCCACCTCCCCCTGGCAGCCCACCTCGGCGCCGGAGATGGACGCCTGTTCCTTGTACAGCACCCCGATGGCACCGGCCGTGAGCAGGAACTTGACCACGACGTCGTCGCGGTCTTCCTGCGTGGCGTTCTCCATCCCTGGGGCGAAATGCAGGGCGTAGTACAGGACGGCCGGGATGATGCCGGCGGCACCGTTGGTGGGTGCCGTGACAACGCGCCCGCCCGAGGCGTTCTCCTCGTTGACGGCAAGGGCGATCAGGTTCACCCATTCCTGCCAGTACTTCGGGTCCCGGTAGTCGGGATCATGGTCCCGGCTTTCCTTCAGCAGCCGCTCGTGCCAGTCGGGGGCCCGACGGCGGACCTTCAGTCCGCCGGGCAGCAGCCCTTCGCGCTTGAGGCTGGTTGCCACGCAGCCTTCCATCACGGAATAGATGTGCAGCAGGCCTTCGCGGATCTCCTGCTCGGACCGGGAGGCTCGTTCGTTGACGAACATGACCTCACCGATGGACAGGCCCTTGGACTGGCAGCGGCCCAGCAGTTCGGCTGCCGTGCGGAACGGCAGGGGAAGCTCCTTCTTTGATTCATCCAGCTCCTTGAGCGCCGCGTCCTCTTCGCCTTCGCGGACGATGAAGCCGCCACCTACAGAGAAGAAGGTGGCGCTGTGGAGGACATCGCCGTCAGAGTCGGAGACGGTGAAGGTCATGCCGTTGGTGTGCCGCGGCAGGATGGTCAGCGGGCGCAAGACCATGTCCTTCACGCCGTAGGGCAGCGGGACGGACCCGGCCAGTTGCAGGATGCCCGTGTCAGCGATGGCGGCCAGCCGCTCCTCCACTTCGTCAGGGAGGATCTGCTCAGGGTGGAAGCCCTCCAGTCCCAACAAGATCGCCGTCATCGTCCCGTGCCCGTGGCCGGTAGCGGCGAGCGACCCGTACAGGTCAACCCGCAACGACGCCACCCTGTCCAGGGCGCCGGACTCCTTGAGCTCCCCGGCAAATACAGCGGCAGCCCGCATCGGCCCGACGGTATGCGAGCTCGAAGGTCCAATTCCGATCGAAAAAAGATCAAAGACACCAACAGCCATAACTAATCCTTACTCATTTGTGACTCATGTGCAGCTGGTCGGGTTGGGTGGGAAGGGGGCCGGACATCCTCTGCATGCTCGGTCGCGAAGACGCCCGCTGCGCGGACGTGACGCTCCCTTAGACGCATGCTGCCGGATGCCCAGCCCCCTTCGAGACGCCGTCGCCTAGGCTACAGGCCCTCGAGGGGCTGGCTGGCCGGGCTTTTCGAAAGCGTGCGTCAAAGCGACGAAGGAGCAGCACGCGTGAAAAGTCCGGCCTGGTGGCCCCGGAGCTGCACACGTCAGCTGAGTGCCGCGACGCCCGGGTAGAGCGGGTGGGCT
>JBKKDH010000175.1:0-2515 GCA_046708445.1 Arthrobacter sp. | reverse complement strand
GCCGGACTGCCCTGGTTCCTGACGCTGTTCGGCCGGGACTCCCTGCTGACGTCCATGCTGACGCGGACAGAATCTCCGCAGCTGCTGGGCGACGTCCTGCGTGCCATGGCCGCGACTCAGGGGACCGTGGATGATCCGGCCCGTGTGGAGCAGCGCGGGAAAATGGTGCACGAAGTGCGGGTCAGCGAACTGGCCCAGCTGGGCGCGATTCCCTACGGCCGTTACTACGGCACGGTTGATTCCACTCCGCTGTTCCTGATGGCGCTGGGGCACGTGGAGGACGCCGCCCTGATCCGCGAGCTCGAACAGCCGGCGCGGGCAGCGGTGGAGTGGATCCTCGGCGACGGCGGCCTGAAGGACACTGGGTTTGTCCGCTACACGCCGGACCCCAACGGGCTGCTGCACCAGGGCTGGAAGGACTCGTTCGACGCCGTTGCCGGAGCCGACGGCCGCGAACCGGCGGGCGCCATCGCCCTCGCCGAAGTCCAGGGTTACACCTGGCGCGGACTGCGGGAATGCGCCCGCCTGGCCGCCGAATACTGGGGCGACCAGGCGTGGGCGGACACCCTGCACGGGCTTGCCGACGGGCTGAAGGCCCGCTTCCGGGAAGCGTTCTGGATGGAGCCGCAGAACTTCCCGGCACTGGCGGTGGACGGGGAAGGCCGCCACGTTGATGCGCTGGCCTCCAACGCGGGCCATCTGCTGTGGTCCGGAATCCTCGACTCTGGGACGCCCGCGCGGTGACCTCCCGCCTGCTGCAGGCTGACTTCTTCACCGGCTGGGGCATCCGGACGCTCGCCGAAGGCCAGCACTACTACCACCCGATGTCCTACCACAACGGCTCAGTGTGGCCGCATGACACCATGCTGGCCGCCGAAGGGATGGCAGCGTACGGCTTCGCCGACGAGGCCCACACTGTGGCAACCGGGATCCGGGAGGCGGCAGGGCATTTCGACAACAGCCTGCCCGAACTGTTCGGCGGGTTCGCGCGGGCGGACTTCCCCGTGCCGGTCAAGTACCACCATGCGGGCTCACCCCAGGCGTGGGCGGCTGCGGCGGGGCTGGCGGCGGTCCGGCTGACGGACCTCCCGCTGACGTAGGACACGCAAGAGAGTCGCCTAGGCCTGTTTGGCCGGCTCTGCCAGCAGCCAGGCCATGGCATCGTCCCGGGACGTGAAGAACCGCGTGGGGCACGGCGGCACGTGCAGGCTGAGGAAAAAGTTGGCGAGCACCCGATCCACCGGGCTTGAGCCCAGCAGTGCGATCCTCGACGCCGCGCACGGGATCGAGAAGACAGCCCGGGCCTGGCGGCTCACGGACTCGGTGGTGGCCATGTCAACGAGCATCGGATACTCACCGCCGTCGGCAACAACGTTAACTGCTGCCATGGCCTCTTGGGCATCCACTTCCTCGATCCGGACACTGCGATTCCAGACCAGCTGAATGTACCTGTCGTCGTCCAGGTCTACCGTGCCCTTGCCGCCTTTGACCGTGATCGGTTCCATGCTGCCCCCAGAAGTGTCAGTTGAGCACATCCTAGTCCCCGCTGCGGGCGGCGGTCACAAAATCGCGGATTGAAAGCCCTGTGCGCCAGACTGTTTCCGTGAGCAACAAACCCCGGACCGCTCTGGCGGTGGCAGGCCTGAGCCTGGGCACCGCGCTGAACCCGCTGAATTCCTCCATGATCGCCGTCGCGCTGGTGGTCCTGCGCGCGGACTTCGGGCTCGACGTCGCCACGGTCACCTGGGTGATCACCTCTTTCTACCTCGCCTCCGCCGCCGGGCAGCCGCTGATGGGCAGGCTGGCCGACCGGTTCGGGCCGCGGCGGATGTTCATGCTGGGCATGGGCACCGTGGCCATCACGTGCGCGCTCGCCCCATTTTCGCCCAACTTCGCCCTGCTCTGCGTTGCCCGCGCCGTGATGGCACTGGGCACTGCCACGGCCTATCCCAGCGCGGTAGTCATGATCGGTGCCATCGCGCAGCGTGCAGGGACCGAATCCTCGCGACCGCTCGGCAGGATCCAGATGGCCAACACGTCCGCGGCGGCGGTGGGCCCGGTTGCCGGCGGCCTGCTGGTGGGCCAGGTGGGCTGGGAGGCACTTTTCCTGGTCAACGTCCCGCTGGCATTGGCAGCCCTCTTCATCGTGCGGAAGGTGGCCCCGGCGGACGGTGTCCGCGAGCGGGGGAGCCTTGCCAAGCTGGCCAAGGATTCGGACATTCCCGGGATTGCGGGCTTTGTCGGCTCGCTCCTGCTGGTCATGATGGCGTTGCTGGACGTGGCCCCGGGGTACCGCTGGTGGATGCTCGGCGCTGGAACCGTCATCGCCGCGCTGTTTGTGTGGCGTGAACTCCGCTTCAGCCCGCCGTTTTTGGACCTGAGGCTGTTGGGCCGGAACCGGCCGCTGATGCTGGTCTACCTGGGGTTCGCGGTCTTCAGCAGCGTCTACTACTTTGTGTTTTTCGGCCTGCCTCAGCTCCTGCAGGAAGCCGGCGGCTATGACCCCGGGCTGGTG
>JBKKDH010000174.1:0-9899 GCA_046708445.1 Arthrobacter sp. | reverse complement strand
ACGTACGGGTTCCTCGACACCGCCCTGCAGCAGTTCCGGCTCCGTCCGCCCGGCGAGCCAATCCTGGAATCGGCCCGCGCCGCACTGATGGAGCTCGCCGACCCCATGACTGTCGCCCCGATGGCCGAGCTTTACAGCCTGAGCCAGGCAAACCCGCAGCTCGTCAGGTCCGAGCTCGAGGCGTGGGACCACTGCGCCGTCCAGATCATCGACGCCGCCCGCGAACGCGTCGCCCTGGCCGGTGGCGGCGACGTCGACGAGCTCTACCTGCGCGCCCTCGCCGGCTCCGTCATCTCCTGCGGCAAGGCCGCGATGGACGTTTGGTTCACCCAGTGCGGCGCCGACCTGTCCCCCGCCTCCCTTTCCGTTCTCCGCCAGCTGCTCATCGATGCCATCGGCCACCTCGGCGCCGGCTTCGATAGCCCCGCACGCTCCTCCTCCCCCGCCCTCCTCCAAGATCGGCTCTGACATGGCCCTGTTGCTCTACCGGCTCGGCAAGTTCTCCTACCGTCACCGCTGGCTGGTCATCTCGGTGTGGCTCGCGGTCCTGGTGGCCGTTGGCGGGTCCGCCGCCGCCTTCCACGGCACCCTGTCCAACAACTTCCAGATCCCGGGCACTGAGACCCAGCGGATCGCCGACAAGCTGCGGCAGAACCTGCCGTCGGCGTCAGGCGGCTCGGCCAGCATTGTGTTCGAGGCACCCGCGGGCGGCTTCACGGCAGAGAGCCGCGCCGCGGTGACGGATGCGCTGAAGAAGCTGGAAACCCTGCCTGACGTCAAGGCGACGGTGGACCCGTTCGCTACCCAGGACCAGCTGGACCAGGCAGCAGCGGCAATCACCGAGGGCGAGCAGCAGCTCACCGCGGGCCAGGCCAGGCTGGATGCTTCGCGCAGCCAGCTGGAAGCGGGCAAGGCACAGCTTGCCGCCGCAGAGCAGCAGCTCACGGCAGCCGGGGCACCCGCCACCGTGATCGAGGCCCAGCTGGGACAGCAGAAGGCGGCAATGGCACAGGGCCAGGCCCAGCTCGACGCCGGCACGCAGGAACTTGAGGCCGCCAAAGCCAAGCTGGACCTTGGCAAACGCCAGGCGGAGGCCTCCGTTGGCCTTCGCTTTGTCTCCTCTGACGGCCAGGCCGCGGTGGCCCAGGTACAGTTCAATTCCTCCATCAACGGCCTGACCCCGGACGTGCGCCAGCAGGTCCAGGACATCGCCCACGAGACCTCCGCCGCTGGCGTCACCGCGCTGGCCAGCAAGGAAATCACCGAGGACATCTCGGAACTCTTCGGCGCAGCCGAAATCATCGGCGTCGCCGTAGCCGCGCTCGTCCTGATCCTGATGCTGGGTACGCTCATCGCCGCCGGCCTTCCGCTGCTGATGGCCATCATCGGGGTAGGGGTCGGCGTCGGCGTCACGTTTGCCCTGTCCGGAATGTTCGAGATGAGCTCCATCTCCCCCATGCTCGCGCTCATGCTGGGCCTGGCCGTCGGCATCGATTACTCCCTGTTCATCGTCAACCGCCACCGGACCCAGCTCCGGTCCGGAATGGAACCTGGGGAGTCCGTGGCACGCGCCACCGGAACCTCCGGCAATGCCGTCCTCTTTGCCGGCCTCACCGTGATCATCGCCCTGGCCGCCCTGGTGGTCCCCGGGCTCCCCTTCCTGAGCGTGATGGGCCTGGCAGCGGCGGGCACTGTTGCGGTGGCCGTCCTCGTGGCCCTCACCCTGACCCCGGCGATGCTGTCCCTGATCGGCCGGCGCATCATTTCCAAGCGGGCGTGGGCAAAAGCTGACGCGCATAACGCCGAGGCCGGCCATGAAGTGGCAGACAAAGCCAAGGATGAGGAAAAGAGCACCCGCGGCTGGGGCGGCCTGGTCACCAGGCACCCCGTCGTCGCGCTCATGGCCGGCGTGCTCCTGCTCGGAGCCCTGGCGCTGCCTGCCACGCAACTGCAACTTGCCCTGCCGGACGGCGGGTCCGAGCCGGTCGACTCTGAGGCCTACCAGGCCTATGACCTGACGGCACGCAGCTTTGGCGAAGGTGTCACCGGACCCATCGTCGTCGTGGGAGAATTCCCGGCGGGCCTGGACGAAACCCAGGCCCAGTCGCTGCAATACGACGTCGCTGACCTCATCCGCGGAGTGGACAACGTCGTGGCAGCCGTCCCGGTGGCACTCAGCGAAGACCGCCGGACCGCAGTCTTCCAGGTCATTCCGGAAGAGGGTCCTGCCAAGGCCGGCACCGTTCAGGTAGTGAGCGAACTGCGGGAACGCGGCGCGGAGATCCAGTCCGAAACCGGGGTCACCATCGGCCTCACGGGGCAGACGGCGGGAAACATCGACGTCTCCACCAAACTCGGCGAAGCCCTGCCGCCTTACCTGGCCATCGTCGTCGGGCTTTCCCTGATCCTCCTGCTGCTGGTATTCCGCTCCATCGTGGTACCCCTGCTGGCAACCGGCGGTTTCCTGCTCTCCCTGGCCGCCGCCTTCGGCCTGGTGGTGGCCGTGTACCAGTGGGGCTGGCTGGGAAGCGTGTTCGACGTCGCGAATCCCGGTGCTGTGCTCAGCTTCCTGCCCATCATCCTCATCGGCGTGCTGTTCGGCCTGGCCATGGACTACCAGGTGTTCATCGCCTCCGGCATGCGCGAGGCCTACATGCACGGTGCCGCCGCCAAGCACGCCGTCCGGATCGGCTTCAGCCACGCGGCAGCCGTGGTCACCGCCGCCGCGATCATCATGGTCAGTGTCTTCGCCGGCTTCATCTTCAGCCACCTGACCATGGTCCGGCCGCTGGGCTTCGCGATGGCGTTCGGCGTGCTGCTGGACGCGTTTGTAGTCCGCATGACGATCGTTCCGGCCGTGATGTACCTGCTGGGTGAAAAAACCTGGTGGCTGCCCACGTGGCTCGACCGCATCCTGCCGGACGTGGATGTGGAAGGCGCCAAGCTCGAACGCCTCCAGAGCGGTGCAGGTAAGGCCAGCCAGCCTGTCCACTAGGCTGAAACGGTGACCCGCCTCATCCTTGCCTCCCAGTCCCCCGCCCGCACCAAACTCCTGGCCGAGGCCGGCATCCGGCACACGGTGCTGGTGTCCGACGTGGACGAGGACGCGGTCCAAGCCCGCTACGGCGTCACGGATCCGCACGATACCGCCCTGCTGCTGGCGCGGGCCAAGGCCGAAGCCGTGGCCGCGCTGCCGGAAGCGGACGGCACGCTGGTGCTTGGCTGCGACTCCGTCTTCGAGTTCGACGGCGAGGCGCACGGCAAGCCGTACACCGCCGGCGTCGCCCGCGAGCGGATGCTCCGGATGAGCGGGAACAGCGGGGTGCTGCACACCGGGCACTGGCTCGTGGACTGCCGGGACACCGCTCCCGACGACGGGACAACAGACCCCGGATCCGGCGCCACGCTCGGGGCGGTCGCGTCAGCCGAGGTCCACTTCATGGAGATGGAACCAGAGGAGATCGACGCCTACATCGCCACCGGCGAGCCGCTGCACTGCGCAGGCTCGTTCACCATCGATGGCCTGGGCGGGGCGTTCATCCGGAAGGTTGACGGGGACCCGCACGCCGTCGTCGGATTGTCCGTTTCCACCCTGCGGGGCCTCCTGGCGCAGGCCAACGTCCGCATCACCGAGCTTTGGCCGGCCGGCTAAAGGGACCCAATTTAGCGGGGAGTTGTAGCTTCCCTACAAAGCTCTGCCTGTTTACGCGCGGATTCCGCAAGTAATATCGGCGGAACCCACAAAATCGCGCTAGGCTCCCTGAAGGAAAGAAGGAGACGCCTTGTCAGCAAAGTTGGAGCAGTCCGCAAGTCCCGTGCAGTCGAACCTCACCAAGGTGCTGATCGCCAACCGTGGCGAAATCGCCGTGCGGATCATCCGCGCAGCACGAGATGAAGGCATCGCCTCAGTGGCTGTCTACGCCGATCCTGACCGGGATGCACTGCACGTGCGGCTCGCCGACGAGGCCTACTCCCTCGGTGGAAACACCGCCGCCGAGTCCTACCTGGTCATGGACAAGATCATTGACGTCGCCCGCCAGTCCGGCGCCGACGCCATCCACCCCGGTTACGGCTTCCTCGCGGAGAACGCACAGTTCGCCGCGAAGGTGATCGAAGCCGGCATCATCTGGATTGGCCCTTCCCCGGACGCCATCTCCGCCTTGGGTGATAAAGTCCAGGCCCGCCACATCGCTGAAAAAGTCGGTGCACCGCAGGTGCCCGGCACCGCGGATCCGGTGGAATCGGCCGAGGAAATCCTCGAGTTCGTGGACAAGTTCGGCCTGCCGGTCGCCATCAAGGCCGCTTTCGGCGGCGGCGGCCGTGGCATCAAGGTGGCCCGCACCCGCGAGGAAATCCCCGAACTGTTCGAGTCCGCAGTGCGGGAGGCCACCGCCGCCTTCGGCCGCGGCGAATGCTTCATCGAACGGTTCCTGGACGCCCCGCGCCACGTCGAAACGCAGTGCCTTGCCGACGCCCACGGCAACGTCGTTGTGGTGTCCACCCGCGACTGCTCGCTGCAGCGCCGCAACCAGAAACTCGTCGAAGAAGCCCCTGCCCCGTTCCTCACCGAGGAGCAGAACCGCCGGCTCTACGAATCTTCCAAGGCGATCCTGAAGGAAGCCGGTTACCTCGGTGCCGGCACCTGCGAGTTCCTGGTCGGCCAGGACGGCACCATCTCCTTCCTTGAGGTCAACACCCGCCTCCAGGTGGAGCACTGCGTCTCTGAGGAAGTCACCGGAATCGACCTGGTCCGTGAACAGTTCCGGCTGGCCCGCGGCGAAGAACTCGGTTACGGCGATCCCGAGGTCCGCGGGCACTCGATCGAATTCCGCATCACCGGTGAGGATCCGGGCCGCAACTTCATGCCGGCGCCGGGCACCATCACCACCCTGAAGAACCCGACAGGCCCCGGCATCCGGATTGACTCCGGCGTGGAGCAGGGCGACGTCATCAGCGGCAACTTCGATTCGATGCTGTCCAAGCTGATCGTCACCGGGGCCACCCGCACCCAGGCCCTGCAGCGTTCCCGGCGTGCCCTTGAGGAAATGGTGGTCGAAGGGATTCCCACCGTTATCCCCTTCGACCTGGCCGTGGTCAGCAACCCCGATTTTGCCCCGGCGGAAGGCCCGTTCAAGGTCCACACACGCTGGATCGAGACCGACTTCGTCAGCGACATCCCGGCGTGGACGCCTACCGGCACCGAGGCCCAGGCCGACGACGCCGGCGAACGCCAGCGCGTGGTGGTTGAGGTAGGCGGCAAGCGCCTCGAAGTGGTGCTCCCCGCATCACTCGGCTCCCTTGGGTCCGGATCAGGCTCCGCCGGAGCCAAGGCCGCGAAGTCCAAAAAGCGTTCCCGTTCAGGCGGTGCCGCGGCTACCGCTTCCGGCAACGGCCTCGCCTCCCCGATGCAGGGCACCATCGTCAAGGTGGCGGTCAGCAACGGCGACGTTGTGGCCGAAGGTGACCTGGTTGTTGTGCTTGAGGCGATGAAGATGGAGCAGCCGCTCACCGCGCACCGCTCCGGAACCATCACAGGACTCAGCGCCACAGCCGGCGAGACGGTGTCGGCTGGTGCCGTCATCGCCACGATCGAAGACTAGTCACCGCCGGAGGCGCCCCCATGCTTGCACCCAGTTTTGAAGAAGAAGTAGACCGCTACCACCTCGCGGTTCCGGAAATCACCCGGGGAAACGCAGGGCCCGTCAAGGAGCTCTACTCGCGGCTCGAGGACGTGACGCTGGCCAACCCGTTCGGTGGGATTGCCCGCGGCTGGGCCCAGGTGGAAGCACGGCTGGACCAGGCGTCCCGGCAGTTCCAGGACGGCGAGATGCTGGGGTTCGACACCATCACGTCCTACACCGCGCGCGACACCGCCTTCCTCGTGGAGACAGAACACTTCCGCGCCCGCCTGGACGGCGCCGCGGTCGCGGAGGAATTCGCGCTCCGGGTCACCAGCGTCTTCCGCCGTGAAGAGGGCTACTGGAAGCTCGTCCACCGGCACGCCGACCCCGCCGCCCGGCCGCAGTCCCGGCGGTCACTGGCCCAGCCGGCGGACCGGGCAGCCGGTCACTGACCGCGGCGCGCCCCTCTGGATTCCGGCAGATGGCGCAGGCACACTTAGCGTGTGAAGCCTTTCCTGCTGCTTGCCTCCCGGGCCGAAGACGACGCTGCCGACGAAGAGTATGCGGCCTAACTGAGGTACGGCGGCCTGGCGCCGGGGCAGCTGCAGCGGATCCGGCTGGAGGCGGCACCCATGCCGGACCTGGACCTGGCCGAGTACTCGGCGGTGATTGTCGGCGGGAGCCCGTTCACCTCCAGCGATCCCAGCGACCACAAAAGCGCCGTCCAGCACCGGGTGGAGCGGGAGCTCGCAGGATTGCTGGACCGGATCGTGGAGCAGGATTTCCCGTTCCTTGGCGCCTGCTACGGCGTCGGGACGCTGGGAAGACACCAGGGGGCCGTGATCGACAGGACCTTCGGCGAACCCCTCGGTGCGGTGGAGATAGAGCTCACCGACGCCGGTCTGGCCGATCCTCTCCTGCGCGGAATGCCCGCCCGGTTTACTGCCTTTACCGGGCACAAGGAGGCCTGCTCCTCGCTGCCCGCCCATGCCGTTCTGCTGGCTTCTTCCCGGGCCTGCCCGGTGCACATGTTCCGGATCAAGGAGAACCTGTATGCCACGCAGTTCCACCCCGAACTGGACGCCGAGGGACTGGTCACCAGGATCGACATCTACCGCCATGCCGGGTACTTCCCGCCCGAGTCGGCTGAGGAGCTGATGGCGGACGCCCGCCGTTACACTGCGACCGAGCCCATGAACATCCTGAAGAACTTCGTGGCCCGGTACGGCAACTGAACGCAGAAATGCCCGGCGTGCTCCTGCAAAGCAAGGAGCCCACCGGGCATTTTCCGGCAGTAAGCGGGCTTGAGCGTCAGGCCACGTTGTTCTCGTAGTCCAGGTCCCGGGTTTCCCGGCTGACGAACAGTGCGATGAGGGTCAGTACCGCCATCGCCGTGAGGTAGACGCCCACCAGCACTGGGCTGCCGTCAGCAGTTTCCCACAGCGCGACGGCGATGAACGGTGCCACTGCTGCGCCGAGGATGCTGGACACGTTGTAGCTGACAGCGGACCCGGTGTACCGCACGTTGGTGGGGAACAGTTCCGGCAACAGCGCGCCCATGGGACCGAACGTCAGCCCCATCAGCGAGAAGCCGATGATCAGCAGGGCCATGGTGCCTACGAAGCCGCCGCTGAACAGCGGGACGAACAACAGGCCGAAGACGAAGATGCCGCCGGTGACGGTCAGCAGCATCTTGCGTCGGCCGTACTTCTCGGCCAGCGGACCGGAGACCAGGGTGAAGATGCCAAAGAAGACGACGCCGGCGATCAGCATCCAGAGGAAGTCGTTGCGGGTGTAGCCCAGGCCGGGGACAAACGCGGCCGCGGCGGCCTCCGACATCGGCTTTCCGGCCTTCTCGGCGGCGGCCTTGGCAGCGTCCAGGCTGGAGGCGCGGGTGCCGTAGGTCAGCGTGAAGGTGGTCATCAGGTAGAACAGCACGTACGTGGCGAGCATGATGAACGTGCCCAGGATGAGCGGACGCCAGCTGGTCTTGAAGACGCGGCCGATCGGCAGCTTGGCCACCTCGTTGGATTCGAGCACCTTGGTGAAGGCGGGGGTTTCGATCAGCTTGAGGCGGACGTAAAGGCCAATGATGACCATCACGGCGCTCAGCAGGAACGGTACTCGCCAGCCCCAGGCCAGGAAGTCGGCCGGCGTCAGGGCGTAGCTGAAGACCAGGAAGATCACGTTGGCGATGATGAAGCCGATGGGGGCGCCCAGCTGCGGGAACGTGCCGTAGATGGCGCGTTTGTTGGCGGGGGCGTTCTCGGTGGCAAGCAGCGCAGCGCCGCTCCATTCGCCGCCAAGGGCCAGGCCCTGGGCAAAGCGCATGACCACGAGGAGGGCCGGGGCCCAGAATTGCCAGCCCGGGACCAGCGCCGTGGGGAGGCAGCCGATCAGGAAGGTGGCGATGCCCATGGTCAGCAACGACGCCACCAGGGTGCCCTTGCGGCCAAACTTGTCGCCGAAGTGGCCAAAGACGACCGATCCCAGCGGGCGGGCGATAAACGCGACGCCGAAGACGGCGAACGAGCTCAGGAGCTGGGTGGTTTCGTTCTGGTTGGGGAAGAACAGCGAGGGAAAGACCAGCACCGCTGCGGTGGCGTAAACGTAGAAGTCGTAGAACTCCACGGTGGTGCCGATCAGGCTGGCGACAATCACGCGACCGCGCGAGTTCACCGCCTTGGCAGATCCGGGACCCGTCGAGGTTTCAGTTGATGACATGTATGAACACTTTCGTCAGAACCGGCCGGACGTGGGGAGAGGCCCGGCGTGCAGTAGTTAGAGTTCAATATTACTTCCCCTCGTCCAGTCAATGGACAAAAGGTCCATTATGCGGACGATACGGATTTGTCTCATTTTCATGTCCTCACGCCCCCCAAAGCGGCCAGATAGGCAAATGTCACAGCGCGTTAACATACGGCGACCGTCCGTGAAACGCGCCGTCTCTACCTTGGAAGGACAACATCCCCCAAGAGGAGGTACACCGTGACTGTTGATCGCAGCGCAGATGCCGGCACCGGCAATTCCGTAGATATAGACACCGACCCGTTGCACGAAGGCGTGTCTTCATCCGCCAGCGCACAGCCCGGCTCCACGCGTACAACCGACGCACCCGCACTTGAGCACCGCCCGGGCCGCTGGATCGCCAACTGGAACGCAGAGAACAAAGACCAGTGGGAGTCCGTCGGCCGCACCATCGCCCGCCGCAACCTGAACTGGTCCATCTTCGCTGAATTCCTCGGCTTCGTGGTCTGGCAGCTCTGGTCCATCGTAGTGGTCCAGCTCCCCGCTGCAGGCTTCACGTTCTCCACGTCGGAAATCTTCTGGCTGATCTCGATGCCAAGCCTGGTAGGCGCTACGCTCCGCATCCCCTACACCTTTATGGTTCCCCGCTTCGGCGGCCGGAACTGGACCATCGTGTCCGCCCTCCTCCTCCTGATTCCCGCCATCGGCCTGGGACTCTGTGTCTCCAACCCTGAAACCCCGTTCGGCGTCATGCTGTTCGTGGCAGCACTCGCCGGCTTCGGCGGCGGCAACTTCGCCAGCTCCATGGCCAACATCACGTTCTTCTACCCGGCCCGTGAAAAGGGCTGGGCCCTCGGCCTGAACGCCGCCGGCGGCAACATGGGTGCCGCCGTCGCACAGCTCGCCGTCCCGATTGTGATCACCCTGCTGGCCGTTGGCAGCGTCAACCTGCCCATGGCCGGCTGGATGTGGGTCCCGTTCATCCTGATCGCCGCCTTCGGCGCCTGGAAGTACATGGACAACCTGACCAGCGCCAAGGGGGATGTGGCCGGCTCGATCGCAGCCCTGAAGGAACCGCACCTGTGGATCATGGCACTGCTGTACATCGGCACCTTCGGTTCCTTCATCGGCTTTGCCGGGGTGTTCCCCAAGCTCATCAAGGACTACTTCCCTGCCTTCTCCTCCATCGGAGTGGGTACCGTGGCCCTGTCCCTGGCCTTCCTCGGCCCGCTGGTCGGCTCCCTGGCACGTCCGTACGGCGGACGCATGGCTGACCGCATGGGCGGCGCCCGGATGACCGTGGCTTCCTTCTCGGCGATGGCCATCATCACGCTCACCATGATCTGGACCCTTCCGCTGAAGAGCTTCTGGCTCTTCCTGGTCCTGTTCCTGATGCTCTTCACGGCCAGCGGCTTCGGCAACGGCGCAACGTACCGGATGATCCCCATCATCTTCGCCACCTCCAGCCGGGCTGCGAAGTCCGGAGCCAGCACCGTCGAAACGCAGCGGCTCGCATCCTCGGCCCTCGGC
>JBKKDH010000173.1:0-6819 GCA_046708445.1 Arthrobacter sp. | reverse complement strand
GACCTTGTTCCGTTCGCCTCCGAGAACGGGATCCGGCTGGTGCTCGAACCCCTGCACCCCATGTACGCCGCTGACCGGGCCCTGATCTCCACCCTGGGGCAAGCCCTGGACCTCGCGGACCCGTTCGACACGAAGGATGTCGGCGTCGCCGTCGACACCTTCCACGTCTGGTGGGATCCGGAGCTCAAGGCGCAGATTGAACGCGCCGGCCGGGAAGACCGCATCGCCTCCTACCAGGTGTGCGACTTCAACATGCCCATCGCCGCGGATCCGCTGTTGTCGCGGGGATACATGGGCGACGGCGTCATTGACTTCGCCACCATCGGCACCTGGGTCCGGGACGCCGGGTACACCGGCGACATCGAAGTCGAAATCTTTAATCAGGAGATCTGGGATACGGATGGCAATATCGTCCTCTCCATGGTCAAGGAGCGCTACGCGGAACTGGTACTTCCGTACGCCTGACCTGATGCAGACCGCGGGCGCCTGCTACGTCACGGCAGGCGCCTGCGCCCCACCAAAAAGGACCTGCACCGCTTTCGCGGTGCAGGTCCTGTGACTTTGGCGCCTGGCCTCCGTGCCGGGTTCGTTGCCGGACTTAGGCGAGGTAGGCGGCGGCGCGCCCGCGGTACCTGGCGAGGACGCCGCCGTCGGACGGTTCTGCCGGCAGTTCCACGCCGCTGAGGGTCCAGTCCGGGAAATCCCCGGTCAGCACAGCGGCCGCCTGGCGGGCCGCTCCGTCGGCCACGTACTAGCCGGGGGTCGGCACAAAAGCAGGCAGGCCCAGCAGCTGGCTGGCCGCCAGCTGCACGGCAAGAGACTGCGCCCCGCCGCCCACCAGGATGACACGCCGCGCGTCCACCCCCTGCGACTGCAGGGCCGCCAGACCGTCGGCGAGGGAACAGACCACGCCTTCGACGGCGGCGCGCGCCAGGTTTGCGGGGGTGTAATTCGCCCGGGTGATGCCGTGCAGCGATCCCGCCGCGTCCGGAAGGTTCGGTGTCCGCTCGCCGTCGAAGTAGGGGACGAGGGTCAGGCCGCCGGCCCCTGCGGGGGCCGCCAAGGCTAGCTCGTTGAATTCCTCCAGGCTGACATCGAGCAGTGCGGCAGTGGCGTCGAAGACCCGTGTTGCGTTGAGTGTGCAGGCGAGCGGCAGATAGTTGCCCGTGGCGTCCGCGAAGCCTGCAACGAGCCCTGAGGCATCGGCAGCCGGCGTTGATGACACGGCAAACACGGTTCCGGACGTGCCCAGGGAGAGGACGACGTCGCCCACGCCGGCGCCGACGCCCAAGGCGGCAGCGGCGTTGTCCCCGGCACCCGGTCCGATGAGCGCCCCTTCCGGGGTCTTCCCTGCGATGTCCAGCGGACCGACGACGGCGGGAAGGCGGGGGACGTGGCCAAGGGACTTTTCGAGGGCGTCGGGAAGGTACTCGCCGGAGGAGGCGGAGTAGTAGCCTGTGCCCGAGGCGTCTGAGCGGTCGGTGCGGAGGGCTGCCAGGCCCGCCTCGCCGCTGCCGGGACCGAAGCCTGCCAGGCGCCAGGAGAGCCAGTCGTGGGGCAGGCACACGGCGGCGACGCGTTCTGCGTTTGCCGGTTCGTTGTCTGCGAGCCAGCGCAGTTTGGTGATGGTCAGGGAGGCAACCGGAACAGTTCCCGTGGCGCGGGACCAGTAGCGGGCACCCTCGGCGGAGTCGCCGTCGCCCGCCTCCCGGATCAGGTCCACGGCGGCGGGAGCACTCCTGGTGTCGTTCCACAGCAGTGCCGGCCGGATGACTTCACCGGTCCCGTCGAGGCAGACCATGCCGTGCTGCTGGCCGCCGACGGAGATGGCGCTGACGTCGGCGAGTCCGCCTGCCTGGCTTATTGCCGCCCGCAGGGCGTTCCACCAGTGGTCGGGGTGGACTTCGCTTCCGTCCGGATGGCTGGCGCGGCCCTGGCGCACCAGCTCGCCGGTGTCCGCGTCGCGGATCACTACCTTGCAGGGCTGGGTGGAGCTGTCGATTCCGGCAACGAGGGCCATGGGGTTCCTTTTTGATGCGCCGGTGCCGCCGGATCGTGTCCTGATACGGCGGCGCCGTGGTGCTGTTGGTTGGGTGCCTGCGGCCTAGCGTGCGTTGAGCAGGTGCTCGATGGCCAGCTGGTTGAGCCGCACGAAGGCGAAGGAGCGCTCGGCGGCGGCATCGGCGTCGAAATCCGCGAAGGCGGACGCGTCAGCGAGCAGGTCCGCAGTGGTCTCACCGGCGGCGAGGGTCGGTTCGCCGAGTTCGAACACACCGGAGGCCTTGAGGGCGTCCTGGACTTCAGGGTCTGCGCGGAAGGCGAGTGCGCGTTCCTTGAGCAGGAGGTACATGGACATGTTGGACTTCGCGGATTCCCAAACGCCGTCGTAGCCGTCGGTGCGGGAGGGCTTGTAGTCGAAGTGGCGCGGTCCGTCGTACTTGGGGCCGCCGTTGGGGAAGCCGTTCTCGAGCAGGTCCACGGTGAAGAACGCGCTGGTGAGGTCGCCATGGCCGAAGACGAGGTCCTGGTCGTACTTGATGCCGCGCTGGCCGTTGAGGTCGATGTGGAAGAGCTTGCCGGCCCAGAGGGCCTGGGCGATGCCGTGGGTGAAGTTCAGGCCGGCCATCTGCTCGTGTCCGGTTTCGGGGTTGAGCCCCACGATGTCACCGTGCTCAAGCTGGGCGATGAAGGCCAGGCCATGGCCCACGGTGGGCAGGAAGATGTCGCCGCGGGGCTCGTTGGGCTTGGGCTCCAGGGCGATCCGCAGGCCGTAGCCTTTGTCCTTGATGTAGGCGGCGGCGGTGTCGACGCCTTCCTTCATGCGGTCCAGTGCGGCGGACAGGTCCTTTGAGCCGTCGTATTCGCTGCCTTCGCGGCCGCCCCACATAACGAACGTTTCGGCGCCGAGCTCGGCTGCGAGGTCGATGTTCTGGAGGACCTTGCTGAGGGCGAACCGGCGGACGGAGCGGTCGTTGGAGGTGAAGCCGCCGTCCTTGAACACTGGGTGGCTGAACAGGTTGGTAGTCACCATGGGGGTCTTGAGGCCGGTCTCGGCCAGGGCGGCCCTGAAGTTCTTGAGGATCAGCTCGCGCTCGGAAGCCGTGGCATCGAACGGGACCAGGTCGTTGTCGTGGAAGGTGATGCCGTATGCACCCAGTTCGCTGAGTTTGTGGACCGCTTCCACAGGATCCAGTGGCTTCCTTGTGGCGACGCCGAAGGGGTCTGCTCCGGTCCAGCCGACGGTCCAGAGGCCGAAGGTGAACTTGTCGCCGGGTGTGGGCGTGAGAGTCATGATGCGTCCTTGCATTGTGGGGAACCGTGGAACCCGTGAGTTAGTTTATCGCTTGAACTATATAGGCGGTGATGAGCTAAGGTCAATAGCATGAGGCTGCCCGATGGGCATGAACTTCGAAAAGGAGGGCCGCATGGCCAGTTCAGCGCCGGCTGCCGGCACCCCCGAGGCCGGGACCCCGGGAAGCATGGGTGACGTCCGTCGCGGCAACCTGGCCCTGGTGCTGGGGCGCATTGCGATGTCCGGGGCAGGAACGCACCTGACACGGGCCCAGATCGCTGTTGCCACCGGCCTCACCAAGGCCTCCGTCTCGAGCCTGGTGCTGGACCTCCTCGATGCCGGCATCGTCCGGGAAATTGGGCTGAATCCGCAAGGGGAACGGGGACGCCCGGGCGTCGGGCTGGAGCTGAATCCGGCCAGGGGCGTGATGGGCATGGAAATTAATGTCGACTACATCTCCGCTGGAGTGACGGACCTGGCAGGCAACCTGTTGCTCCAGGAAACACGCGAGCAGGACAACCGCAATGCGACGCCCGGTGCCGTTGCCGCGGCGCTGGCAGACCTCGCGGCCGGGCTCCGGGACACGGCGGAAGCCCAAGGGGTCCGCGTCCTCGGCGGCGGCCTCGCCGTTCCGGGGCTCGTTGATGCCAAAACCGGAACAGTCATCACGGCTCCAAACCTCGGCTGGAACTCCGCAGCCCTGGAGTTGGCTGTTGTGTTGCCGGACGTGCCGCTGGGCACCACGCTCTTCAACGAAGCCAATGCCGCAGCCCTTGCCGAGCTGCGGTACCGGCCAGCAGGCGACGAGGACTTCCTGTTTGTCTCCGGGGAAGTGGGCGTGGGCGGCGGGCTGGTCATCGGCTCCGAACTGTTCACCGGACCGCATGGGCATGCAGGGGAGTTGGGGCATGTTGTCGTCCAGCCCGACGGAACACTGTGTTCGTGCGGCGGCACGGGCTGCCTGGAAACGGTGGCGGGCCAGGACGCGATCTTTGCCGCCGCGGGAATCACTTCGCAGACGGGGCCCGGCGGGCCGGGGGCTTCGGACCTGGCGCCTGGTTCCTCCGGACCTGGTTCCTCCAGATCCGAGAGCCTGGCACGGTTGCTCACCGCGCTCGCCGCCCGTGACGCGGACGCACTTGGTGCCGTTGCGCGCGCCGGTCATTACCTGGGTGTGGCGGTCGCTTCCACGGTCCGGTTGCTTAATATCCCGTCGGTGGTCCTGGGCGGCCACTTTGCCATCCTGGGGGAGTGGATCACGCCCGCACTATCGGACAGCCTGGCCCGCTACGCCCCCGGAAAAGTCCCGGCCGGGAACATCAGCCTGTCCGCCGTTGGCCAGGCAGGAGCGCTCCTGGGCGCTGCCGGCAGTGTGGTCCGTTCGCTGGTGGAAGCCCCGCACCGGCTTCAGGGCTAGGCTCTGTTGGCTGTCGCGCAGAGAGTTGGGTAAATCTTGATCCAACACCCACGGCGGTCCTTCGCGAACCCTGAGCTTCGATCGGTAGCTTCGGTGCATCAGCGAGCAAAGGGGTCCGCACGTGAGCATCACCGAATACTTGTCCGGCCTGGCCGTCATCCTGGGGTCACTGGTGGCAGTCCTGGGCCTCTGCGCGGGTATCATCCGGCGCAGGACACGGCACTGACGCCAGCGACGGCGGGGCCTTGACAATCTGAGGCCTGCGCACTGCCGGGGGATCAGATGTTTGTCGCTGAACCGTATCCGACTGAAAACCGGCCATGGCCCCTGCAATTTTACTTTCATGGCGAACTGGACGGGCAACTGTTGCGGCTGTCTGATTTTGGCTACACGCCGAGAGGCATCTATCCCCAATCCCTTTGACTTGGGGCCAGGGATGTGGCATTTCGTGGGGTTGTCGGCTTAAGGAAAGCGGCCCTGGCCGGCGGAAAATACCGCAGACCAGAGCCGCTTCATTTGTGCCCCAGGAGGGAATCGAACCCCCGACCGGCGGATTAGAAGGCCGCTGCTCTATCCCCTGAGCTACTGGGGCACGTGGTGTCCGGAGCATATATTCCGGCGCATCAAAAAGTTTACATGGCCCCGGGTGTTGCCGCGCTCACGCCGGCACCCGTCCTCCACAGGGCCGTCCCCGGCTGCGTTGTGCACATACGCAAACCTGCCCCTCGCGGGAGGATGGAGTCCGCGCGAAGCTGGTTTTGCCCGGCAGGGCACCACCTTCGAGACAGGACTACATCATGAGCGACATCATCACCCTCCGTGGCTTTGTGGCCACAGACGTCACCACGTCAACCACCACCACCGGCGTGGGGACGGCCTCGTTCCGGCTAGGATCGCCCTCCCGTCATTTCGACAAAACCTCGGGCACATGGGTCGAGGACTACATGAATTGGTTCACGGTCCAGGGCTACCGCCAACTGGCCGGCAATATGGGCTGCAGCATCAAGAAGGGACAGCGGGTCATCGTGGTTGGCCGTTTGAAGCTGGTGAGCTGGGAGCGGGATGGGCGAATCTTCCACAAGGCTGAAATAAACGCCGAGGCCGTGGGCCATGACCTGAAGTGGGGCTCCGCTAACTACATTCGGACTCCGAAGAACGAGTTGCCGGATTCTGAGGTGCCCGGCCAGCCCGGTGGCGACGGCTTTGAGGGGGCCGGCGGGGACCGGGGGCCGGAGGACTACACGGAAGAAGACGGAATTCCGGAGGACGTCATCATCGACACCAACGGGGACTACCTCTCTGTGGACACTGAAACCGGCGAGCTTGCCGGAGCAGCGAGCTGACGCCACTGCGGGTTGTGCCGCGCCGGCGGCCACGCGGCCGTCCGCCACGCCGCAACAAACCCGCCGTTGCGGCGTGGCAGAATGGGCGGCATGACGAGCACGACGAATCACCGGCCGAAACGTCCAGAAGCTCCCCGGCCGGGATCGCCGTCATTAGCCGGTCCTCCGTCGCGCAAGGTTCTCCTCGCGGTTGCCCTCTGCCTGGCCGGTGCCGCAGCACTGGCGGCCTGTACCGGGCCTGCAACATCCACGGCAGAGCCAAGCGCCACGCCGCCGGCCGGTACCACCGCGCCATCAACGGAGCCGGCGCCGGCCGTTGCTGCCCGGGCAACCGGCCCGGCAGCGAGAGAAGACCCGGCCACGGCTGCCCTGAAACACACCCTCGCCGATGCACTTAACCGCCTGGCCGCCGGCACTCCCAAGCCCGCCACTGCCCAAGTAACGGATGCGCTTGCCGGTGCCGGTATTCCGGGCGCGGCCCTGGAGGTCTCCGAAAGCCGCACACCCACCGGGCTGGAAGCGGATGCCATCGAAGCGGCTGTCCTGCAAGGCGCGGACTGTGTCATCGGGCAAATCCGCGACGGCAGCGTCACGGTCACGGTGCTGCCGGTGTTGGCGAGCGGCAAGTGCTTTGTAGGGGCTCCCGCCTGACGGACGAATGTGAGTTATCCCCGCCAACCCACTAGATTTGGAACCATGGCGGAATTTATCTACACAATGACCAAGGCCCGTAAGGCCGTTGGCGAAAAACTTATTCTCGACGACGT
>JBKKDH010000172.1:0-5847 GCA_046708445.1 Arthrobacter sp. | reverse complement strand
GGGGCTTCGACGACGGCGCGGTGGAACGGCAGGACGGTGGCCACACCGGTGATTTTCATTTCCGCTAGGGCACGGCGGGCCCGGCGGAGCGCCTGCTGGCGGTCGGCACCGGTGACGATCAGCTTGGCCAGCAGGGAATCGAACTGCGGCGCCACGATGGAGCCGGAGCGGACACCGGAGTCCAGCCGGATGCCCGGACCCGTGG
The DNA here is from genome assembly GCA_046708445.1 of Arthrobacter sp. Taxonomy (GTDB): domain Bacteria; phylum Actinomycetota; class Actinomycetes; order Actinomycetales; family Micrococcaceae; genus Arthrobacter. The sequence continues at coordinate 5,642 of JBKKDH010000172.1, read as the reverse complement.
GACCGCTGAACGTGGAGATGGTTCCGGGCGACGGCAGGAAGCCCCGGCCCACGTCCTCGGCGTTGAGCCGGAATTCGAAGGAGTGGCCGCGCGGTTCGGGATCTGCGGTGAGGCGCAGCGGTTCGCCGGCGGCGATGCGGAGCTGCTCCTGGACCAGGTCGATGCCGGTGGTCTCCTCGGTGATGGGATGCTCCACCTGCAGGCGGGTGTTCACCTCAAGGAACGCCACGGTGCCGTCGGCGGCAACGAGGAATTCCACCGTGCCGGCCCCTGAATAGGAGGCTTCGCGGCAGACTGCCTTGGCGGCGTCGTAGATCTGCCGGGTCTGCTCTTCGGTCAAGAAGGGCGCGGGCGCCTCTTCCACCAGTTTCTGGTGCCGGCGCTGCAGCGAGCAGTCGCGGGTTCCCACCACCACCACGTTGCCGTGCTGGTCCGCCAGCACCTGCGCCTCCACGTGCCGGGGCCGGTCCAGGTACCGCTCCACAAAGCACTCGCCGCGGCCGAAGGCCACCACTGCTTCACGGACGGCCGAATCGAAGGATTCCTCGATCTGGTCCATCTCGCGGACCACCTTGAGTCCGCGGCCGCCGCCGCCGAATGCCGCCTTGATGGCGATGGGCAGGCCGTGCAGTTCAGCGAATTCGCGTGCCTCGGCAGCCGTTGCCACCGGGCCGTCGCTGCCGGCCACCAAAGGGGCTCCGGCGCGGACGGCAATCTCGCGCGCCGTGATCTTGTTTCCCAGCTGCCGGATGGCCTCCGGGGCGGGACCGATCCAGGTCAGGCCCGCATCCAGCACCGCCTGGGCAAAGCCTGCGTTCTCGGACAGGAAGCCGTAGCCGGGGTGGATGGCGTCCGCGCCGGAATCCGCGGCTGCCTGCAGCAGTTTGGGAATGTCCAGGTAGGTTTCCGACGGCGCGTTCCCGCCCAGGCTGTAGGCCTCGGTGGCGGCGGCCACGTGCATGGCATCGGCATCCACGTCCGCGTACACGGCGACGGATTCCAGGCCAGCGTCCTCGCAGGCACGGGCAATGCGGACGGCGATTTCTCCGCGGTTGGCGATCAGGACCTTGCGCATTAGTTGCTCACTTCGTCTGGGAAACGTCGGGGGAAGAATCGGAAAAGCTGGTGGGCAGCCCATGGCCGGGAGCCCAGCGGAACCGGATGGAACCGCCGATGGGCACCTGGGCGGCGAGGTCCAGCTGGTGGTCCACCACCACGCCGATCACCGGGTAGCCGCCCGTGATCGGGTGGTCGGCCAGGAAGAGCACGGGCTGGCCTTCGGGCGGGATCTGGAGCGCGCCGGCCATGGTTCCTTCGCTGGGCAGCTCCCCGTCCCGGCTCCGGTTCAGCGGCCGGCCGTCCAGGCGCATGCCCACCCGGTTTGAGCGTGGCGTCACCGCCCAGTCCTGGCTGCAGAGCGATTCCAGCGCGGCGGCGTCGAACCAGTCGTCGCGCGGGCCGGGGACGATGTCCAGGACCGTGACGCCGGCATCCGGAAAATCGGGCTGCAGTTCGGGGTTGCCCACCACATTGGAGGATGTGGCAGCGCCCGCGCCCAGCAGCTGCCCGGCGGCCAGCGGAGCCGGGCCGATCCCGGACATGGTGTCCGTGGACCGGCTGCCCAGCACCGCGTCGGCCATCGCCCCGCCGCGGATGGCGAGGTAGCTCCGGAAGCCTCGCTCCGGCGCCCCGATGGTCAGGATCTCGCCGTCGAGCAAGGCAAATGCCGTGGCCATGGGCACGGTGCGCACACGGTCCGGCTGATCGTCTTCCGGAGCTTCGGCTTCGTCGGAAGCGTCCGACGGCGTCGCAACAGTCAGTGCCGACGGCGCACCGGCCACGGCCAGAACCTGGTCCCCCACGGCCCGCACGCGCAGCCCGCCGGCAACGGATTCGACGACGGCGGCCGACGGCTGGTTGCCCACGATCCGGTTGGCGCGGCGCAGGGAGGAACGGTCCAGCGCCCCGGCGGAGGACACGCCCAGGCCGGCGTGGCCGGGACGGCCAAGGTCCTGGATGAGGCTCTGCAGTCCCGGCGACAGGATCCGCAGGCCGGACTGGGTTTCCGGACTGCCGGTGGCCGCGTTTTCTGACACCGCAATTTCGGACGCAGGGTGTTCGGCTCCCGCAGAACCGGCAGTGGGCCCCGCAACCTCAACGAGCTCGCGCACCGCCCGGAACTGCACGCGGTCCCCGGGCGCGGCCAATGCCGGTTGGTCGCGGCTGAGGTCCCACATGGGCGCCGCTGTGCGGCCGATCAGCTGCCAGCCGCCTGGGGACTTGCGCGGATACACGGCGGAGTAGTTGCCCGCCAGGGCCACGGAACCTGCGGGGACGGCGGTCCGGGGAGAGCTGCGGCGCGGTACTTCCAGCGCCTGGTTCTCCCCCACCATGTACCCGAAGCCCGGGGCGAAGCCGCCGAAGGCCACGGTCCAGATCTGACCGGTGTGGGCGGCAATGACGCCGTCCGCGCTAAGGCCGGTGAGCCGCACTACTTCGGCGAGGTCATCGCCGTCGTACACGGTATCGATCTGCACGAGCTTGCCCTCGGCATGGGACTGGACAGTCAGGTCCATTCCCAACAGCAGGGCGCCCATCCGGCGCGCAGCAGCGGGCGAGTCCGCCTTGACCATCACGGTTTCGGCCGCGGCCAGGACATCCACCTGGCCGGGCAGCGGCTCTTCCAGGAGCAGCGCCTGGAGGGCCAGCACGTCGTGGAGCCCGGAGAGTTCGGCGAGCACCGCCGTCGTGCCTACCGGCCGGACGGCGAGGACGCGGGCTGCAGCGCTGGTTTTGCTGACTGTTTCCATCGGAATCACGCCGCGACTCAGGCGAAGGCCGAAATAGTGACACCGGCGGCGGCAAGGGCGTCGTTGACCGCGGTGGCCATTTCGACGGCCCCCGGGGAGTCGCCGTGGACGCAGATGCTTTCGGCGTGGATCTTCAGGATGGAGCCGTCGACGGTGCGGACGGATGATTCGGTAGCCATCCGGAGCACGTGCTCGGCCACCTGCGCCGGATCCTCCAGCACGGCACCGGGCAGGGAGCGGGACACCAGGGTGCCGTAGGGGTTGTAGGCCCGGTCCGCGAAGGCTTCAGTGACCGGCCGCAGCCAGGCGGCTTCGGCGAGCCGGAGCACCTCCGAGCCCGGAAGGCCAAGGATGGGAAGTCCCGGATCCACGGACTTCACGGCGTCCACCACGGCCTGGGCCTGGGCGGTGTGGTGGACGATGGCGTTGTACAGGCCGCCGTGCGGTTTGACGTACCGGACCCGGGCGCCTTCCGCAGCGGCCAGCGCCTGCAGCGCGCCGATCTGGTAGACGACGTCGTCCGCGAGTTCGCCTGGGCTGATGTCCACGAAGCGGCGGCCGAAGCCGGCCAGGTCCCGGTAGCCCACATGCGCGCCGATGATGACGTTTGCGGCGGCGGCCTTGCGGCAGGTTGCCCTGATCACACTGGGATCGCCGGCGTGGAAACCGCAGGCGACGTTGGCGCTGCTGACGGAGCGGAACATGGCCGAGTCATCGCCGAGCGTCCAGCGTCCGAACGATTCGCCTACGTCACTGTTCAGGTCGATGCTTGCCATTGTGATCCTCATCTCATGGGTGTGCTCTACCAAGAATGCCCTAAAACCGCGGATTGTTCAACAATCCAACGATGTGGAATCGAGTCGATTTTTTCGGGCCGTTAGGCTGGAGGAATGAAACGCTGCCTTACTGCCCTGTCCGCCGTCCCCCTGATGCTCGTCCTCGCGGGCTGCGGATCCGTGCAGGACGCCGCCGAAACAGCCGCCAACGACGCCGCCTCGAAGGTCGCCACCGCCGCGGCCGATGAGGTCACCAGGCAGATCTGCGCCGTGACCCAGGACGGCCTGGTCAGCGTGGAGGACAAGGCGGTACTCGGCGGACTGGTGGCCGCAGCCGAAACAGCCGGCGTCCCCGCCGACATTACGACGCCGCTGGGCCAGATCGCCGAAGCCGGCGACCAGGTTCCGGCCGAGTCGGTAACCGCCCTGAAGGAAGCCTGCCCGGCCTAGCCGGCGGTCCCCCAGCTTCCGAGCCGGCCGCACTGGCGGGTCATCCGCGCCAATTGTTGATGTTGTCCACCCCATGGAGCTTAGGGGCATGGTCTCCCGCGCCGCGCCCCCGCCGGCCGTCCGCCTCCGGGAACTGCACGACGGCGGAATCCGGCTCCGGCGCCGGCAGGGAACCCACCAGCTTCGCAAGTTCCTCCCGGAGGACCTTCCATCCAATGGCCGGGTCCTGGGGATAGGCGCGTATTTCGGCTTGCCTCGCAGCCGCCAGGGCGTCGGCACCCGCTTCGGTCAGCTCCACCTTGAACTGCCTGCGGTCAACCGTCTGCCGCGTCCGGGTGATATGGCCGGTTCCCTCCAGCCGCAGCAGGACCCGCCCCAGGGTCTGGCTCTGCACGCGTACTGCGGCCGCCAACTGTTCCTGGTTCAGGGGTCCGGCAGCAAGGCCTTCGAGGGCTATGACGGCGGCGCGGGTCAGGCCGAGGGGTGCGAGGGCGTCGTCCTGCCGCCGCTGGACCATTCGTGCGGCGAGCGTCAGCAGGCGGTAGCTGTTCCGGGCGTCTGGATCAAGATTGCTGGTCATCGGCCGCTGCCTCCTGTGGATGGCGGATCGAGCGCGTGGCACCTCTTCTGGTGCACCACTTCCGCCTCCACAATAAGCATGCTTACCATGTGAATTGCAAGTATGCTTATTATTCCGGCCCCGCCGGCAGCCGGCTAATCAGCGGTTTTTGGGCACGGAAAACCCTAGCGCTTGCCTTTCTTCCTGGAGCCCTTGCCCCGGCCCTTGTCCGGATTCGGCGCGTACCGCTGCGCCACCTTGGGCTTCTTGACGGCAGGTCCCCGCCGGTCCGGCTTGGGTTCGCGCTTGGGCTTTTCCTGCTGGGCTGAAGGCTGCCGTGAACTCTGCGCCGTCCGGCCACGGACGATGCCGATGAACTCTTCAATGATTTCGTCCGTGGATTCGCTGGGCCAGGCCACGGCGATCTCCGTGGCGGGGGCACCGGTCAGGCGCCGGGCAACGGTGTCCTTGACGTTGAAGTGGCGCGCCACGGACATTGGAAGAATGACCAGGCCTGCCCCGGAGGCCACCACCTGCATGGCCATTTCCGCTCCGCCGAGTTCGGCCACGTCCAGGAACGTCTCTTCGGCCAGGTCCGCCAGGGCCACTTCCTCAAACACCGAGATCTCGTGTCCCTTCGGAGCGACCACCACGGGTTGCTCCTCATATAGGGGAATCACGCTGAGGCCTTCGCGGTCCACGGGGAGCCGGACGAAGCTGAGGTCCGCGGAACCGTCACGCAGCACGTCCAGCTGCGCGCCGTCGTCGGACATAAAGGACTGCAGCGGGATATCCAGCACACGCTCTTCCCAGCGGCGGACCCACTTGCCCGGTGTCACGCCGGCCACGTAGGCGAATCGCAGCACCCGCGGCGCCTCTTCCTCCGGCGAGTCAGCGGGGCTGTTATTGGAGGGCGCGGCGTTCTGCGGGGATTCATTGTCAGCGGGCACGTCTTCACAGTACCGCCCGCCCGGATACCCTTGAAGCATGACCTCTGCAAACTCCCAGTCCATGAAGCCGGCCACCGTTGCCAAGAAGCTTGGCATC